>CAYZAH010000166.1:0-7685 GCA_964475805.1 uncultured Pirellulales bacterium
CAATTGCCACCTGTGCCATTTTGTACCCCACTTTCTATGGTAACCACAAATACAGGCCATTACCGCAAGATAGAAGCGAGTCCATTTCACCTCAGAACATGCTTGCAAGAAATAGCCAAAGTACCTATTTCAGCTTCAAAAGAAGCTCAGTCCTTGCGGTTTTTCAGGCTGTGCGAAGCGGTGGAAATCATGTTCGCTCTCGTTCGACCGATTGAGAACCGGTCGTGGGACGGGCGCACGAGTTTGCCCCGATGGGACGGGCCGGCGGGGCGCAATTCTTTTTTCGGGAGGCCGGGAAAAACCTTTTGCATGGTGGACAATGGGGGGGTATAATTCGCGGTTTGAAAAAGAGATGGTATAAGTAGAATGTAGGTTTAGAGTGTAGGTAGAAAGGATTAGTCCAGAAGATGCTGACAAAGCAGGAAAAAGTGCAGATAATCGACGATTTTGAGACGCACGAGGGGGATACCGGCTCGCCCGAAGTGCAGATCGCCCTCCTGACAAAGAGGATCAACGACCTAACCGAGCATCTCAAGACTCATCGTAAAGACCACGCCTCCCGGCGCGGCCTGCTGAAAATGGTGGGAACCCGATCTGCGTTGCTCAAGTACGTTAACAAGAAAGACACAAAGCGCTACCAGACGATTATCTCCCGCCTAGGGTTGCGGAAATAACCAAGCGCAGGACCACCCGCCTGCCCAGCCTCCAGCGATACACGCCATGAGTTCTTCGCAGCGGGAATTACGATGAGGCATTATTATGTACGATGTTTGCAAAGTCGAAAGACAAATTGGGGGCAGAACCTTATCCATTGAAACCGGCAGAATCGCCAAGCAAGCCGACGGAGCCGTCGTTGTCCAGTACGGCGATACCGTCGTTTTAGTCGCCGCCGTGACGGCGCCGCCCAGATTTGAGGATATTGATTTCTTCCCTCTGAGTGTAGAGTACCGCGAGAAGCAAAGTGCGGCGGGCAAGTTCCCCGGCGGCTTCATCAAACGTGAAGGCCGGCCGAGCACGAAGGAAATCCTGACCGCACGACAGATCGACAGGCCGATCCGGCCGCTCTTTCCGGATGGGTACTTTCAGGAAGTGCAGATCATCGCGCAGGTGCTGAGCGCCGACCGTGAAAATGATCCCGATATTCTGGCCATGATCGGCGCCAGTGCGGCGTTAACGATCAGCAAGATTCCGTTCCTCGGGCCGACGGGGGCGTGCAGAATGGGCCGAGTTGACGGCGAATTCGTGATCAATCCCACGCACAAGCAACTCGCGGAAGGCGACCTCAACCTGCTCCTCGGCGGACGCAAAGAAGCCATAAACATGATTGAGGTCGGTGCGAAAGAGCTGCCGGAGAACATGATCGCCGACGCCATCACAAAGGCGCACGAAATCGTCGGCCAAGTTTGCGACATGATCGAAGAGCTTCGCGAAAAGGCCGGCACCGAAAAAGAAATCCCTCTTGCGGAGGTCGACGAGACGCTTCTTGCGAAAATTCGTGCACAAATCGGAGATAAACTGTACGAATCGAAACAAATAACGGGCAAATTGGAACGAAACAACGCCGTTCAGGAGCTTTTCGACCAGGTTGTAGCGGAATATTGCTCGGATGAGCCGAGTGCGGAGTCGCCGGAGGGCGCGCCGTACGACAAGGCGATGGTTAAGCGAATCCTCGGCACGATCGAGGGTGACACTGTCAAGAAATTGCTGCTGGAGGGCAAGAGATCGGACGGGCGGGGCTACGGTGACATACGTCCCATCACGTGCGAGGTCGGGTTCTTGCCCAGAACGCATGGTTCGGCGCTCTTTACGCGGGGTGAGACGCAGGCTCTCGTGAGCGTGACGCTCGGTACGATTAGGGACGCGCAAATCATTGACGGCCTGTTGGACGAGTACGCCCAGAATTTCACGCTGCACTACAACTTCCCGCCGTTCGCCGTGGGCGAAGTGCGACCCATGCGTGGCGTCGGACGAAGAGAAATAGGGCATGGGGCGCTGGCGGAAAAGGCGCTCGAGGCGGCCCGACCACCCGACGAGCAATTCGCCTATACCATCAGGATCGTCTCGGACATCACCGAGTCGAATGGATCCAGCTCGATGGCCTCGGTCTGCGGCGGCTCGCTGGCGCTGATGGACGCGGGCGTGCCGATCAGCAGGCACGTCGCCGGAATATCCATCGGCATGATCAGCGATGGGAGCGGTAGGCACGAGCTTCTGACCGACATCATCGGCGAGGAAGACCACTACGGCGAGATGGATTTCAAGGTCGCCGGCACGACGGAGGGCATCACGGCCATACAGCTCGACATCAAGGCCGAGGGGCTGGCGCATAACATCATGGTCGAGGCCCTGGAGCGGGCCAAGACAGCACGGCTGGAAATCCTGAATACGATGAACCGGGCCATCAGCGAGCCCAGGACCGAGTTGAGCGTCTACGCTCCGAAACTGGTCAGCATCGAGATCGATCCCGAGCTGATCGGCAAGGTCATCGGCCCCGGCGGCAAGGTCATCAAGAGCATCCAGGAAGAGACCGACACGACGATTGAGGTCGAAGAGGACGGGACCATTTACATCAGTTGCCTCGGCGGTGACGGCCACTTGAAGGCCAAGGAGATCATCGAGTCGATGACGCAGCCGCCTAAAATCGGCCGGATATACGAGCAGTCGAAAGTCGTCTCAGTGAAAGACTTTGGGGTCTTCGTCGAAATCACGCCAGGCGTCGAAGGTCTTTGCCATATCAGCGAGCTAAGCGAAGGTTACGTCAAGAACGTTGAGGACGTCTGCAAGATGGGCGACGTGATCCCCGTTAAGCTGATCTCCATCGACGAGCAGGGCAGATTGAAGCTATCCCGCCGGGCTGCTCTTGCCGACCTCAACAAGGACAAAAAGGCGAAGGACAAATAGGTGCTGCTTTTTGCGGGTGGTTTTGTTATCGGCGTGCTGACCGGCGCTTTGGTGCTCCTATCCGGCAAACGATTCAAAACTCGAAAGGACGAAAAGCAGCGCCTTACGCAGCTTGAAGAGCTCAGCAAGCTCACTGGCGGCTTGGCCCACGAGATCAAGAATCCACTCAGCACGGTCAAACTAACGCTCGACCTCGTTAGCGAGGAGTTGCAGGAATCGAGCGCATCCCAGCCCGGCCAGAGACGCCCCGGTGAAAACAACCGGGCCCTCGCCAGGGCACAGCGCCAAATCGCCATCATCCAGAAGGAAACCTCCCGCCTCGAACAAATCCTCGAAGACTTCCTCCACTACATCGACCGGACCGAGCCGCGTTTGGCCAGTACCGACGTCAACGAGCTTGTCAGCGACATGGTCGATTTCTACTCGCCGCAGGCCCAGAGTCACTCGCTGACCGTCCGCATGGGCTTGCACGACGAGCCCTTGGTTTGCAGAATCGACGCGAATATGCTAAAACAGGTCATGCTGAACCTTTTTATCAACGCCCAGCAAGCCATGACAAACAGTGGTGAGCTTATGATTCGCACGGACCGGCAGAAAAACGACGCCGTCATTCAGATCAGCGACACGGGCCACGGCATCCCCGCCGACCGGCTGCCGCACATCTTCGACGCCTACTACTCGTCGCATCGCCAGGGCAGCGGGCTGGGCCTGCCCACCGCCAGGAAGATCATCGAGGCTCACAAGGGAACAATCACCGTCAACAGCGAGCCGGGCAAAGGAACGTCTTTCACCCTGAGACTGCCGCTCCAGGCCCAGTGAGGTAAACTGTGAAGCAGAAAGCAGGCGTCATATTGGTTGTAGACGACGAGCGAGACCACGCCGACGGGATGGTCGAGGCGCTCGAGAGGCAATGCGAGAAAGCCATCGCCGTTTACAACGGGCGAGACGCCCTGGAGATTCTCCGCGACCAGCAAATCGACGTCGTTCTGACCGATCTGAAGCTCGATGGCGAGATCGACGGCCTGGCCGTGCTCGACGAGGCCAAAAAGCACGGCGACCAGACCCAGGTGATCCTGGTGACCGCTCACGCCACGATTGACACTTGCAAAGAGGCGATCAGGCGGGGGGCGTACGACTATCTCGTCAAGCCCATCGACCTGGGCCAGCTTCGCACGCTCGTCAGCCAGGCGACACAGAAGGCCATGGCGGCCTCTGCCAGCCAGGCACACCAGGCCGCAGCCAGCGCCGGACACTTCATATTCGACGGCGTTCCGGGCAAAAGTCCGGCTATGAAGGGCATCTTCCAGGTCCTCCGTCGCGTGGCGCCGACGAACATCTCCGTCCTGATCGAGGGCCAGTCCGGAACGGGCAAGGAGCTGCTCGCCAAGGCCATCCACGACAATTCACGCCGTTGGGACAAACCCTTCATGCCCGTCAACTGTGCGGGCCTGACAGAGACGTTGCTCGAAAGCGAGCTGTTCGGCCACGTCAAAGGCGCCTTCACCGGCGCCGTTGGCGACCGCAAGGGCCTTTTCGAGGCGGCCGACAGAGGCACGCTCTTTCTCGATGAGATCGGCGATATGGCCCCGAGTTCCCAGGCCAAGTTGCTCCGCGTCATCGAAGACGGCGCCGTCATCCCCGTCGGCTCGAACAAGCCCACGATGGTGGACGTCCGAATCATCAGCGCGACCAACCAGGACCTGACCAAATTGATCGAGGACAAGCAATTCCGCCAGGACTTGTATTTCCGCATCAAGGGCGTGAACATCTCGCTGCCCTCGCTGCGCGACCGGCCGGAAGATATCCCGGAACTTGTGGACTACTTCCTCAAAGAAGCGGCGGGGGAGGTCGGCTCCGGCGTGACAGGGATCACCGAGCCTGCCCTGACAGCCCTTGCCGGCCACGACTGGCCGGGCAACGTGCGCCAACTGCGCAACGTCATCCGCACGATGGTGGTGATGTGCGATCGCGACAAGCTCGACGTGCAGGACGTTCCGCCGGACATCACGCAGCGGCGCCAACTGACCGCCGGCGCCCACCCGACGGCCGCCCTCGGGGACGTCTCCCTGGACCAGCTCGAAAAGCAGGCCATCGCCGAGACCCTCGCCAAAACCCAGGGCAACCGCGAAAAGGCCGCCAAAATCTTAGGCATCGGCGAAAGAACCCTCTACCGGAAGATCAAAGAATACGACCTCTAATCGTCGCTCGGTTCTCGTGACTCGACTCTCGGTCCCTGTCATTCCTGCGAAAACGGGAATCCAGTTGCGGGCCAAACTATGACTGCGAAGAAGAGACATGCTCCGCCTGATTATGCGGCTCGTTCATAAAGCACCTTTCCTTCATGAACCGCCTCACGAATGATCGAGCCGATAGCATCTCGATAAGCCGCGACTTCTTTCGGGGTCACGACAATCACGTCGGCAGGCAAAGGGATACCCGTCAGCGATAAGTGAATCGCGGCGGCCTGCTGTCGTTTTGAGCCGCTGCCGTCCATGACCACGGGCAGGTCCACGTCGCTGTCGGGGCTGCCTTCACCACGGGCGCGTCAGCCGAACAGGATGATCTTCTCTGGGTGAAACCGGCTCACAATCCGTTCGGCCATCCGTTGGATATGCTCGCTGACTGTGCCCTGTATTCTGACCATGACACTCGATCCTACCGTGTTACGCAGAACTCTTTCTAACTGAGTGGATGCTTCCCTTTGCCATTCTTGGGATACCCCGCGAGCAGGGTGCTTGCAAGCCGCGAAGGATACGGGAATCACCCGTGCCGGGGCCGGAACTGTGAAATGGCTTGAAACATCGCATCATCCCGACGACGGAGAATGTATACGATGTCCCCCGATTTCCTCAGATGCCGAACTGCTTCGTGTCCACCCAGGCCATGCTGAGCAGAGACCAGAAGTCCTGAGCCAGCTTCTTGAGAACATAGTCATAAGGCAGCCACCCATAGCCCTGGTCTCCCCACGTCGTGCCCCAGGAGTTGCGAATCAGCAGCGCCCCGGTCGTCGTCTTGTTGCACTGTGTGTTCTTGATCTTCTTGGCATCGTCGTAGCCGACCGCGACAATGGCGTGCCCCCACTGCGCCTCTTCGTCGGGACATGGGTACGGAATCCCACCCTTTACGTCGGTGGAATCGAAAGAGGGAAACCCCCAAAAGCCAAACATCGAAGGAATGCCCGCAACCAGATAGTTTTTGACGCTGGCCAGTACCGCCGCACCTGAGACATCCGCCCCCTGGGGATCATGACAGAAGTACTTCACGGCTTCGTAATTGTCCGCCACGGCATACACGAAGCTCGATGGTTCGTCGTCAAAGGCTGGTTTGGCGTCCGTGTACGGCCAGTACTTCTCGTCCGGAACGCCGCAGAGCGTCAAGGCCCCCATCGTGTTCCTGAGCCAGGCCCCCGTGTCCCCGGTTACCTGCATCAGATTTCGCGTTGTCTTGTAGACAAAGAGGCGCGACCCTTCAATGTGCTTGCCGAATGCCCGTTGCTCGAAGTATTCGACCACCCCCACGGCGGCGTGCGCGGTACACGCTCCCAAGCTCATCTGGTTCTCAATCGGCGAGCACCAGGCTCTGAGATCGACGGTCGCCGGCGTCTCCTTAAGCGTCTTGGTCTTGGGCAAACCCAGCTTCTTGCCCATTGGCGCGATTTCTGGGTGAGCAATCGTGAAATCTCGCAGATCGGGCAGTGGCGGCAGCCATCCCGTGCCCACGGTCTGTCCTATCGCCGGAGTCTCCACCAACCTATATGTCGTATACATCGTTCTCGTCTCCTTTCCGCATAACTGGCTTGACCCATAATCGGCGGCTAACAAGACGCAAATCTGTACTCATCCGTCTTCGTCCGGCGGAACAATGGCACGGCTTTCAGAAAAGTGGTTTGTCTGCCAGGAGCTTTCGGACTTCGCGCCGGACTCGACGCGCGATCTTAACTGCCTGCCGAGCCTCATTCAACGAGATTGGCTCGTAATCACCGGGGTAACGCGTAACGGTAGCATAGTCTGTGAGTCTATCCAGCTCCTCATCATCCAGCAATGGTTGAAGCCGTGGCGGCAGGAGAATGAGTAACTCTCCTAAGTCGTGCGTCTTTGGAAACTCCTTGCCTTGCGTAATCAATAGCGCTTTGAGGTATTTCTCCACACACTGCTGGGCATTGAAGCAGACATTGTCAACCGGACAATCCTCGATCGTGAGTAGATGGGCGGCTGACTTCAGGTCATTTTCAGCCTTTGCCATCCATTCCTTGGCAACCAGCATCGCTTTATCATTCGCTGGCATACAGAACCCTTCCTTCGCGTGCGGCGGGTCGTTCAATCGTTCCCACGATGTCTTTACGCCACTGGAACTCTTCCGGCCGGGTCACGATGATATCCTTCGGAATGCGGACGTCGCGCACGGCAGCCCTGATTTCAAGCTGCTTGGTCCTTTTCGAGCCTTCCACAGGCATGACAACCAGCAGATCCACGTCGCTGTCGGAGGTGCCTTCACCGCGGGCGTGTGAGCCGAACAGGATGATCTTCTCGGGGTGAAACCGACTCACAATCCGTTCGACCATCTGCTGGATATGTTCGCTGACTGAGTCCTGCCTTCCGAGCATAACGCTCAATCCTGGCGCTATACGCAAAATTCCATCTGATTGACCCAACACTTCTCTTTGCCGGTCTTAGAATACACTGCTGAGAAGACGTTTGCAAGCCGCAAAGAATTCAGGAATCATGCGTGTCAGCCCTTCGGCGTGGTTCAGGATGGCATCTGTGGCAAGGTTGTTTGGGAATCCG
>CAYZAH010000167.1:0-7651 GCA_964475805.1 uncultured Pirellulales bacterium
CTCGGCGGGCACTGGAAACGGGTCGTCAAGATGATCGGGGGCAGTGAGCCGGAGGGCTGGATGACCATGGACATCGAGAACCCGGCCTTCCAGAAGAACCGGTACGACATCGTCACCCGCTGCATTCAACGCGGCATCAACTACGTAGACGCTTGCTGCCGGGAGGAGATCCTCGCGTATGCCAAAGCCCTCAAGGGCCGGCGGGACAAGATGTACTTCGGCTACTCGTGGCACATCAAAGAGAGCCGATTCGAGGAGTGGCGGTCGGCGAAGAAACTCCAGCAGGGACTGGACGAAGGGATGAAGGAAGCGGGCCTCGATCACGTCGATCTCTGGCGGATCAGTTTGCTCGTGGACAGCCACCAGCACACGGAAGCCGAGATCCAGGAGGCCGTGAAAGCCCTCGACTGGGCGAAGAAAACCGGTAGGGCGCGCTTTATCGGTTTTTCCTCGCATGACAGGCCCCATTTGAAGCATCTCATTGAAGAATATCACGACCACATCGAGGTCATCCTGACGCCCTACACTGCCAAGACCAAGCTCGTCACGGACGAATCCGGCCTCTGGGCGACGCTCAAGAAATACGACGTCGGCTGGTTCGGCATTAAGCCCTTCGCCAGCAACTCCGTGTTCAAAGGCGACAGCTCGGCGGACAACCCTCACGCCAAACAGGACAATCAGATCGCGCGCCTGGCCCTCCGGCGCATCCTCTGTAATCAAGCGATCACGGCACCGATCCCCGGGTTGATCAGCGTCCCGCAGGTCGATAATGCCGCCCTGGCCGTCATGGAGCGCCGCCAGCTCGACGTGGCGGAGCAGGCCCAGCTCGACGAAGCGATGGATCACGCCTGGGCGTCGCTGCCGCCCAACTACCAGTGGCTCAAAGACTGGGAATACGTGTAAGCCGTCGATTGTGGACGCCGGAGCGGGAACAACAAATGAGAATGGATCGTCTTCTGAGGATACTTGCTGCGTTTCTCTTGTCGAGCACGCTGGTGTTGCTTAGTTGTACTTCGCGGCAAGGTGTCCGTCACGGGACAACAACTGAATCTGAACCGGTCAGCGCCGAAGTGACGCGTGCTGCTGGTGCGTCTACCGACTCAAGCGCACCTCCGCCTCTTGTTGTTGATACCAGCGCACCGTTGTTGCTTGATGAACCGGCTGAGGGACAGGATGATGGCACCGCGAAGACCAGAGCGGCTATCGAGAACATGGCATGTTTCGTGTGTCACGCCAATTACATGAATGAGTTACTCGCCGACACCCATGCACGGGCCAATATCGGCTGTACCAATTGTCACGGTCCATCCATGGCACACCGGAACGACGAAAATAACACCACCCCGCCTCAAATCATGTATGCTGCGGAGAAAATCGATCTTTTCTGTCGGGCCTGCCACACGGCCCACGACATCCCGCCCGGCAAGGTCGTAGCTCGTTGGAAGGAAAGGGGCCTCGACAAGACCAAGCCTGATCCTGACAAGCTCGTCTGCACGGATTGTCACGGCCAGCACCGAATGCGGATTCGCACCGTTATCTGGGACAAGAGCACTGGCCGGCTTTTGCGCACAAACAGAGGCCGGTGAGAGAGAGTATGTAGTCAAGGGAGAAATACAATAGCCAGGGTGTAAAATGCAGAGAGCACGGACGGACAGATGGTCACGGGCAGGAAGGCATATCCTTTTGTGCCCTTTGGACTCGTTGCTTCTTTGTACTTTTGTACTTTTATTCTTTTATTCGTTTGTCGATGGGGCGCAGCCACAGGCAGAGGCTTCGGCGGGCACCCCAATTCCGGATGCCAACACCATCAAAGCCGCTGCTCCGGTTCCACAAAATGCTCCGACAGCCGATGTTGCCGCTCAGCTTACCCTCCAGCAGATTGAGGCGGCCAAGAAGCAAATCGCTGAATCCAAGGAATTGAGTGACGAGGTCAAGACCAAGGCGACCGATGCGTACGACAAAGCAATCGCTCAGTTGAAATCCGCCGCTGAATTTGACCAAAAAAGACAACATTTCAGCCAGACGAGAAAGGAAGCGCCGGCCAACCTGGCGAGAGCCAGGGAACTGCTCGGTCAAGAGGTTCCCACTGCGTTTCCTAAAATGAGCGAAGATACCAATTTAGCGGACGCCGAGCAAAAGTTGACCGCTGCAAAACTGGCCCTCGAAGATGCCAAGAAAAATGCTGTAAGCCGGGAGAATGAACCGAAAAGACGGGCCGAGCGACGAACCACGATTCCACAGGAGTCGAGCAACGCCGAACAGAAGCTCGAAGAGGTCAAAATTAGACTGGCTGCCCCCGCACCCGAAGGCCAGGCGACGGAGCTGACGCAGGCCAACCGGACGCTGTTGCTCGCTCAGCAGCGGGCTCTGCAAAGTCAGATAGCTGCCGACGCCGAGGAATTGCTTTCTTACGACGCCACCGGGGACCTGCTCGCCGCCCAAAGGGACCTGGCGGCTCGGCAACAGGCCGCGGCTGAGAAGGTGGTGGATTTCTGGCAACAAGAGGTGGACGACTTGCGACAGAGGCAAGCCGAAGCCGCCCAAAGAGAAGCTATTCGCGCGAAAGAGGAAACAAAATACGATCAAATCAAGTCCATTGCCGAAGAAAACGCCAAGCTGGCGAAGGTCCAGGCCGAATTGGTGGCCAAAGTCCAATCGATCACGCAATACTCTGAAGATATTGACGCCAAGCTCGCCGCGGTGAAAGCGAGCTTTGACGATGTGCGAGCGAAGGTCGAGACGGCTGGAAGAGTCACCGACGCCATGGGGATGATCCTGCTCGGCCAGCGCGAGAAGCTGCCGCATATAGACAAGAACCTAAAACATATACGAGGTCTCCCCTCGGAGATCGCGCTAGCTCAATTCAATGAGATGGAATACGACCGACAATGGTCCGAATTGAGTGATTTGACACGTAAGATCGATACGGTCCTGGCCCAGCTTGGCCCCTCTGCAGGCCAGGAGCAGCGTGATGCCGTCAAGGCACAAGCCATCAGCTATTACGAAACCCAGCGCAAGACGCTCGGGGCCGTAACCGACCTTTACGGGAAATATGCCGTGAAGCTGGCGGATCTCGACATCAAGGAACGCCAGTACGTTAAGACGGTGCAAGCGTATGGAGACTTTCTTGACGCCAACATTCTCTGGGTGCGCAGCAGCCCGGCCCTGCGCTTATCCGACCTCCGCATGAGTGTCTCTGCTGTCGGATGGCTTCTATCGCCGCTGAACGGGTACCAGGTTATCCGTATGCTCTGGGCGGATCTCAAGACAAACGTTCCGACGTATCTGGCGGCTCTGCTGATCGTCGTCACGTTGATTATATTGCGCCCGAAAGCCCGAGGCCGTCTGGAAGCGCTCGCCGAGAAAGTCCGTCAGGTGCAGACGGACAACTTCAAGCATACACTTAAAGCGCTCGGGTTGACGATCTTCATGGCGGCGACGTGGCCGGCCGTGCTGTTCTGGTTCCAATGGCGTCTGTTCACTGCCGGTGTGGACAACGACTACTCACGGGCGCTGGCATCGGGTTTGCGTGCGCTTGTGCCGGTTGTTTTCGTCCTGTGTTTTATGCGGCACTTTGCCACTTCCAACGGCCTGGGCCAGTGCCACCTGCGCATGCGCCAAGAGCCTTTGGCCTTCCTGCGACGATGGCTGACGTGGTACTTTGCGGTGGCGGTTCCGACGGTGCTGGTCGTCGAATTCATGCAGGCCCAGCAGGTTAGCGAACACTGGTATAACTCGGCGGGGCGTCTGTTTCTCATGGCCGGCCTGATCGGCCTTGCGTTGCTCTTGCTGGTGCTGCTGCGCCCCACCGGGCCCTTGGTCGATTCGTTCGTCAAGCAGAGGCGGGGCGGTTGGCTGGACAATCTGCGCTACCTTTGGTATCCGCTGTGCATCGCGCTTCCGGTGGCTTTTGCCGTCCTGGCGGGCATGGGGTATTTCTACGCGGCCAGGCAGCTTTTCGAGAAGTTTGTGCTTACGCTGCTGATAATTCTGCTGGCGCTTCTGGTTCGAGCCTTGTTTGTCCGTTGGTTGATGGTCGCCCAGCGCCGGCTTGCGCTTTTGGAGATGCAGAAACGCGAAGCCGCCGAGCGGGAGATCCAGGAACAGGCGGAGTCGGCTCCTGCGGTCGATCCCCACCCAAGCAAAGCAAGAGATGAAGCTACGATTTTCCAGATTTCGCGACAAACGCTTCGGCTTATCAACGTGATAACCATGTTCCTGCCCTTCGGCGGAATCTGGTACGTCTGGAAGGACTTGCTGCCTGCTCTGGGCACACTGGCCGAGACACACTTGTGGTCGATTGCCAGCGAAAAGACGGTGACGCTCGGGTCGTTGGCGACGGCCGTGCTCGCGATAGTCTTGACCGTCATTGTGACGCGGAACGTTCCCGGGCTGCTGGAGATCGCGATATTGAGGCGACTTCCGCTCGACCGCGGTGTTCGCTTTGCCGCCACTACAGTGCTGCGCTACACCCTGGCGGTCATCGGCATTGTCTGGGCTTGCAGCGAGATCGGAATAGGCTGGTCGAAGGTCCAGTGGCTCATCGCCGCGATGACCGTCGGGCTGGGTTTCGGCTTGCAGGAGATATTTGCCAACTTCGTCAGCGGGCTGATCATTCTTTTCGAGCAGCCGATCCGCGTCGATGACGTTGTGACCATCGCCGAAGTGACGGGAACGGTTTCCAAGATTCGGATTCGGGCGACCACCATTCGCCGGTGGGATCAGCGCGAGCTGGTCGTCCCGAACAAGGAATTCATCACGGGACGGTTGATTAACTGGACCTTGTCGGACAATATTCTGCGACGCGAGTTCATGGTGGGCATCGCCTATGGCTCGGACATTGACAAGGCGGAAAAACTTCTCTACGAGGTGGCTCGGACCGATCCACTGGTCCTGCAGGACCCGCCCCCGGTGGTTATCTTCAAATCCTTCGGGGATAACAGCCTGGAGTTCGAGCTGCGCGTTTTTATCAATGGGAGCGAGAATTATGTTCCCGTCTGGCATGGCATCAACTGTGCCATTGACAAGGCATTCCGCCAGGCTGGCATCGAGATCGCGTTTCCGCAACGCGACATTCACATTCGGTCCAGCGACGCAAGCATACCCATGGACCGATCCGGGCCAGAGCCGAGAATTCGTTGAAACAAACTTGCCCGAAGGGCATTTACGATTCGTTGTTTTATATCTATGAATGTGGCTTCGCTGACCGGACGAACATCAATAGAAAATAACAATTCTCACGCGGCGGTTTTCTGCGGATTCGGCCAAACAAAGCCCGTTGTTTGCCAGTAGTACAAACTGAAGGCAATGTCAAATACGTGAAAGGGTCGGGACAATGAAATCAAGCCGACAAGTCATAATGTTGCACTGGCCCCTGTTGACGCTGCTTTTGGCGGGGGTTGTGGCCGGAGGCATCGGGGTTCGTTCGAACCGTTCAAGACCGAGAATGACAAGATCAAGGGTAGATAGGTCGGTCGCCGCGATATTGGTCGATGATTTTTCGCTGGATCGCTCAATCACCAAAGCCGGTGCCGGTTGGGAATTTGTTTCCGACCGGATGATGGGCGGCGTCTCAGCCGGAAGGATCGAATTCGGCACGTACGACGGCCGGTCCTGTCTGCACTTGATGGGTTCGGTTTTCCCGAACAGCAGCGGGGGTTTTATTGAGGCAGAAACCAAGCTCAGCTCCAGGGGCCGAAACCTCGACGCGCACTTGTACAAAGGCGTTCGCCTACGCGTGAAAGCCAATGGAAAGCCTCTGGCGGACGATAAGTCTGTCGAAGGGCCGTATGCCATCCGGTTACGAACGAGAGATACCCTGCTTCCCGGACAGTTCTATGAGGCGTCGTTTGCGACGGACGGAGCGTGGCAGGAAATCGAGATTCCTTTCACGCGATTCAAACCCAACGCGCTGAAAAGTCCCCTGAACTTAAAGGCCCTGACGGGCCTTGCCGTCGTTGCTGCGGGCAAGAGACTGGACGCCGACATTTTTGTTGATGAAATCGCTTTCTATAAAGAGACGAATATGTACAACAAGCTAACTCCTGAAGAAAAGCGGGTCATAATCTACAAGGGGACTGAGCCGCCTTTCAGCGGCAAATACGTCAATCATTTCGCGGACGGCACGTACACCTGCAAGCGGTGCGGCGCCAAACTGTTCGATTCTTCGGGCAAGTTCCACAGCACGTGCGGCTGGCCGAGCTTCGACGACCAGATCAAAGGGGCCGTCAAGATGGTGCCCGACGCCGACGGCGTACGGACGGAAATCCTCTGTGCGAACTGCGGGGCGCATCTCGGCCACGTTTTTAAGGGAGAGCATCTGACGGCAAAGAATACCCGGTATTGCGTCAACTCCATTTCGTTGAATTTCACACCCGCGGGCCAGGAGACGAAAGCGGCCGGTGAGGAAAAAGCCCAGGACGATCATACCGCCAAGGCGATTTTCGCCTCGGGGTGCTTCTGGGGTACCGAGTACTATTTCCAGAAGGCGCCGGGCGTGATCTCAACCACAGTGGGCTTTACGGGCGGGCACGTCGATCATCCAACCTACAGGCAAGTGTGCACGGGCCGGACGGGCCACGCTGAGTCGGTTGAAGTGGTTTACGATACCACGAAGACGACTTATGAGCAGTTGGCCAAGCTGTTCTTCGAGACGCACGACTTCACCCAGTTGAACCGCCAGGGACCGGATATTGGCAAGCAGTACCGCTCCGCTATCTTCTATCTCAATGACGAGCAGAAGGAGACCGCCGCCAAGCTCATCGAAATCCTGAAGAAGAAGGGATATGCCGTTAAGACTGAACTCACCCCGGCGGGCAAATTCTGGCCCGCGGAAGACTACCATCAGGACTACTACAAGAAAAACGGAAAAACTCCCTACTGTCATATCTACCGGAAGATCTTTTGAGCCGACTTCATCGGTCCGGACGCTTCCGTTTCAGCGTTCGTTGTTCGGTATTCATTGTGCAGAATTGCACTTTTCCCGGTCAAATCGGGGAATTTTCCTTGACACCTCCGTGCTTGTTCTGGTATAAGTATCCTTCACGGTACGCGAAATTATAGGACCATCATAGAGGATGTGTATCCAAGTACAGGCTTTGTAGCTCCTATTATGGCCCCTATAGGGTTGTGGGAAGGGCAGGAAGGAGGTGAGTTCAGAGCCGTATTGATTTGATCCGCGCAGACGCAGATCATGTGCATCAAGAATCAAGCCGAGATTATGATCAATTGCTTTGGTGTGTGGCCAAAGTGCGATTGTTCGGACTTCACATAATTATGTAGGGAGAAAGACTATGTTCAAGAAATCTGTTTATCTAACCCTATTTTTGTCGCTTGCCTTGGTTGCGGGACAGACTCGAGGCGCGTATCTGGCGGCCTATTGGGACAGCGACTATCCGACGCACTGGATAGCCGACGCCGATACGATCACCGTGCGGGACGCCCTCGAAGCCGCCGGCTATGAGATCCTCGATGCGGACCAGCTCAAGTCGTGGATGGACGCGCGTATCGCCGATGGAGCGCCGAGTGTGGTGGTCTTCTGCAAGGACGTCGGGCCGGACACCGTTTGTGAGACCAATACGGCCGCGTGTACCCTGCGAAAGTACCTCGACGCGGGCGGCAAGATTGTGTTCTACGGGGACATTCCCTTCTA
>CAYZAH010000168.1:0-7643 GCA_964475805.1 uncultured Pirellulales bacterium
GCTGGAGCGAATCCGAGCCGTAAAGATGCCCCGCATCACGAAGCCGGTGATGTTCGACACGCCCGAGGCTGATGCTATCTGCTCGGCGCTGGAGGTGTTTCCGCCGGACAATCCCTGGAACCAGGTGGTCTCGGACTGGCCAGTGCACGCGAACTCGAAGAACATGATCGCATCCATCGGCGCCGACAAACCCCTGCGCTACAATCCGGACATGGGTTTTATCCTGGTGCCGCCGGACCAGAAGCCAGTGAAGGTGAGAATTACAAGTTATCGCGGCGAATCGGACAAGGGACCGTATCCGGTACCGGATAACATGCCTATCGAGGGCTGGCCCGTCACTTATAAGCGAGACTACGACGGGCCTATACAGACGCTCCAGGACGTCCAGTGCGACAAGCTTCGTCGCGGCGGGGACCGGCACGGCATCGTCGTCGATCCCGTGAATCGAATGCTCTACGAGTTCTACATGGCTCGCAAGACGGATAACGGCTGGCAGGCCGCCCAGGCGTCGGTATTCGATCTCAAGACCAATACACTCCGGCCCGACGGCTGGACTTCCGCCGACGCGGCCGGGTTACCGATTTTCCCGGCGGTGGTTCGCTATGACGAGCTGAAACGAGGCATCGTCGATCATGCGATGCGGGTCACGATTCGCAGGACCCGCAGGGCCTACGTCGCTCCGGCCACGCACTTCGCCAGTCGTCACGAAAACAAAGACTACCCGCGGATGGGCGAGAGACTCCGGCTACGCCAGGACTACGACGTCTCCGGCTTTTCGCCCGAAGTGCAGGCGATCCTTAAAGGATTGCAGCGATACGGCATGCTCGTAGCCGACAACGGGATCGAATGGGCCATCTCTGTCGCTCCCGACCCGAGGATCCCGAACCTGCACGAGGAATTGCGGCGAGTTAAAGGCTCGGACTTCGAGGTTGTCGTGGCGCCGGAGTTAACGTTAACGGCGCAATCACGTACAGAGAATAGAGAGCCTGAGCAGATACAACAAACACGAAAGACTGAAGAGCCATTGCCCAATCCCCCTGCAAACGTGGAATTCATCCAATCTGTTTCTGTGGGAAATAATCGTGAGATACGGGTCAATGGTAGGCCCTTCTTCCCGATCATGTCCTGGGCTCAATCTCCCAAGAACTATCGCCTGCTCCATAGCCTGGGTTTCAATACCCATGCCGGGACGGGAGACCCTGTTGCCGCAAGAGAAGCCGGGTGTTATGCCGTCCCGAGCTTTAAGCCCGGTATGACGGAAAATGGGTATATCCTGGGTTGGATATTTGATGATGAACCCGATATGCCGAGTGGAAGGGGTGCGGATGCCAAGCCGAAAAAGTCTCCGGAATATGTAGCCAGCAAAAGCGATTTGATTCGAAAATCGAGTCCCGACAGGCTCCTTTTCATGACATTGACGGGTCATTTTACCGCTGAACAAAGCAAGTACCCGGAAGACGTCAGAAAGACATTATACCCTCAATATGTGCGTCACGCGGACGTTGTCGGCTTTGACATTTACCCCATTTATGGTTCGGGTTATGCGGCGCACCTCGACTGGGTCGGGAAAGGAGTCTCTCAGCTTTGCGACCTGGCCGGGCCGAAACCCGTTTATGCCTGGATCGAAACCAGTAAGGGCAGTCGATGGATGACGTACGAAAAACAGCCGGACGTATTGCCTATTCATACCCGAAATGAGGTATGGCAGGCCATTACACACGGGGCGACAGCCATCGGTTATTTTACCCATGCGTGGCGGCCGGCATTCAAAGAATTTGCACCAACACAGGAAATGCAGGCGGAACTCAGAAGACTAAATGCTCAAATTTCGCGCCTGGCTCCTGCTATTTTAGCGGCTCCCGCTCAAGAGAATATTTCCATGACACTGGCTGACGGATTGAATTGCCATTTCAAGGCGACCCGTTATCGTGGGGACCTTTACATTTTTTCGGTCAACATGGACCTGGGAGAAGGGGCTGAGAAAGCAAGACAATTCGATCCGATTGACCCACGGGGAGCGAAGGCTGTCTTTACCATTGCAGGGCTAAAAGCAGGGACTGAAGTCGAAGTTTTAGATGAAAACCGTACCATTCATGCAGAAGATGGCAAATTTTCCGACGATTTTGCACCGTTGGCAGAGCATATATACAGGATAAGATACTAATAGATCAATTCCTCTGGTTTTACCTTTTTGCTAAAAAGCACATACGCCCAGATTTGGTATCCCAAGACTAACGGGATAAACACCACTACCACACCCAACATGACTTTCAGAGTTAACGGGCTTGATGATGCGTTGCGATACGTAATACTGTTGACTGTTGGATCGATGGTTGACGGCAGCATGTTTGGAAACAACCCGATGATACAAAAGAACGTGCACGCCAGGATGAATGTTGCTGAGGATAGCCATGCTTTCCATGGAGCGTTTCTGGCAGTATAGAATCGACAGGCTATCAGTGCTGCTACAGCGAGCAACGGGATTAGAAACAAGACCGGGTATTTGAGATAGTTCTCATAGAGCTTCGTCTCCATGTAGCTGTAGGCCAGAAACATCACAGTGACAACAAGTACTGCTACCCATAGGATGGATGAAATTCCTCTGACCTTGTGGCGAAGAGGATCTTCTGTCTTAACCAGTAGCCAAAGCGCTCCGTGCTGCAGAAATATTGTAATGAAGAATATCCCGCCAAAAATGCAATACGGGGTTAGAAGCCCCCAAAAACTCCCTTTGAATACACCATCTTGAATCGGCAGGCCCCGGAAGATATTGGCAAACGCGACACCGATCAACAGTGCGATCAAACCACTGCCGAGAAACTGGCAAGAGTCGCAGAGCTTTTTCCATTTTGAGGAATCGACCTTGCTGCGGTACTCAAATGAGACACCCCTGACGATCAAAGCCAACAGAAGGAGAGTCAGCGGTATATAGAAGGAACTGAACATCACTGCATAAGTCTTGGGAAATGCGGCGAACGTTACTCCCCCGGCTGTGATCAACCAGACTTCATTACCGTTCCACAGAGGACCGGTGGCATTGAAGAGGGCACGTTTACTCGCTTCATCTTTACCCAGAATCGGCAGCAGCATTCCAACTCCGAGATCAAATCCGTCGGTGACGAAGTATATGCCCCACAACAAACCCCATAGACAAAACCATAGAGTTTCAAGAAACATGATAGGGTCTCCTACTCTTCAAGGTCCACCGGTCCCTTGCGGCAATGAGTGACAGTGAGTTTGACAGCGATAGCCGTGACTGATGTCAACAGGATGGTCAGTAGGGTCAGCGAAAAGGCCACGTGTGATGTCTTCAGGTCCTTCGTAAGCCCGTCGCACGTTCTCATGACGTTGTAGACTAACCACGGCTGACGGCCGACCTCGGTCGTAATCCACCCCGCGGTGCAGGCAATGTAGGGCATTGGTATGAACCATATCAACAGTGTCAAATACCACCGCGGTCCCGACAAATTCTTACGTCTTAGCCAGGCAAAGACGATCACAGCGATCATGGCGGTGCCAATAATGACCATCACTCGAAAGCCGACAAATGTGATCACAACCGGAGGGCGTAAATCAGCGGGAATGTCGTTCAAACCAACAACTTCATGATCGACGTCCTTAAATGCCAGGAAGCTTAAAGCTCCCGGTATGCCCAAGAACTCCACCACGTTTTTCTCTTTTGTCTCGCTGGGCCAAACGACCAAGTATATCGGAGCTTTCTTTGTAGTTTCCCACTGCGATTCCATGGCGGCAAGTTTGGGTGGTTGTGCAACAGCCACCTGGCTGCCGAGAGAGTCGCCGCCGAGGAGGACGGCAAGCAAGCCAATAGTGCCGATGACCAGTGCAATCCTAAACGACGTGGAAAAGAACTTTTCCTGATTCTTCTTCAGCAAATGCCAGGCGCTGATACCCATGACGAAGAATGCTCCAACCAGCATCCCGGCACTTACAGTGTGAATAATAGAATAGATTGCGGTGGGATTGAGCAGTATCGCCGTCAAGTCCGTCAGCTCGGCACGGCCGCTGCGAATCTCATATCCCATAGGTCTTTGCATCCAGGCATTGGCTGTCAGTATCCAGAAAGACGACCCACAGGTGGCGATCGAGACCAGCCACATGACAATGGCATGGGCTCTGGCGCTGAGCTTATTCCAACCAAATACCCACACGCCAACCATGGTGGACTCGAGAAAGAAGAAACCAGTCGCCTCGATGGCTAACAAAGAACCGAAGATATCCCCGACGTATTCGGAGTACCTCGCCCAGTTCATTCCGAACTGAAATTCCAATACGATGCCTGTGACGATGCCGGCAGTGAAATTAATCAGAAACAACTTCCCCCAGAATCTCGCCATCTGTTGGTACATCTTCTCGCCGGTGCGAGCATAGATTGTCTCCATGATCGCAATCATGAATGCCATCCCGATGGTCAGCGGAACAAATAGAAAATGAATAATAGGCGTAATCGCAAACTGCAATCTTGATAAGGACAAGGCATCCATGTCAATCTCCAGAACTCTCAAGCGTCTCTCTGTTGAGTGTGTAGATCATAGTAGTTCTCGAGCTGAAAGTCAAAAGACTGAACAAGGGCAAGACCTCTTCATGTCACAAATCCAGGGTCGAGTATCGTTGGACTTTTGGGGGTGTTTCCTGTATATTCACCGTCTGAATGGATACTGCAAGGTCATATCAATAGTTCTGATTCAATGAGAGGACCAATCGCGATGACGGGATGTATAAATAGAGCGTTTTGGTTACTGGGTACAATAATGCTCGTATTGGTATCACTGCCTGCGTGCGGTGAGGAATTGGCCAGAGGCGGGGTATATTCGGTTGTGGAATTGAGTTTTTCCGGGCCCAGGCAAAGGCCGAGGGACATCCCGGCGAGGAACATGGATTTCTGGGTGCGATTCCAGCATGAGAGCGGGGTGCCGGAGGTGAAAATCCACGGCTTCTGGGACGGGGACGGCAAAGGCGGCACGTCGGGCAACGTCTTCAAAGTCCGCCTGTGCCCGACGAAAGCCGGACGATGGAACCTTGTGGAGGTTCATTCGAGCCAGCAAGAGCTCAACGGGCAAAAACAAGGAGATTACGTGATCGCCGCGGCCTCAGACCGTCCCGGCTTCTGGATTGTGGATAACGATAGTCCGGACCGGATGTGGTACATGCGCTCGGATGGGTCGCATCCATACATCTTCGGCAACACACACTATACGTTTCTGTCGGGCTACTACACGGACAACAAGCCCAGCGGCAACGATATCTCCGCAGATGTCGCCGGCAATGCGGAGTATTTCAAGAAGCTCCGTTTCAGCCTGTATGGGGATCGTTATGTGAATCCCAACGAGAAACCGTTCTTTGACGACGAGGGCAAGTTATCCGACTCCGGTGACGATTGCTCTCGTCCCAATCCCCGGTGGTTCCACCAGCGAGTGGACTTAGCCGTGCAGACCGCATGGGAGCACGATTTGATCGCGGATATCATCCTGTGTGGCCCGGACACGGAGGAGTCGCGTTCCGTTCTGCGGGCTGCTCATAACGACGGCGACCCGGAACCTTATCTTAAGTATATCGCCGCCCGTTATGGAAGCTATCCCAACGTTTGGATATGCCTGTGCAATGAATACGAGATCAAAAAGCCGAAATATTCCGAGGAGCAAATCGCTCGGTTCGGGCGCATCCTCCAGCAATATCTGCCCTACCCCACGCCGCTCAGCGTCCATTCGACACCTCGTACGCTCTGGTCGGCGAAGTTTGATGATCTGCCCGCCTGGAACGACCACATGATTATTCAGAAGAAGATTCGCCATCTACCCGACGCGGCGGACGTGATCCGGCAAACACGGCACAAACCCGGCGGCGGGAGGCGAAATATGCCGACGGTCAACGATGAATTAAGCTACGAAGGCAAGGGCGATAAGCACACCGAGCAGGATACCATCGAATCGCATTTGGGCGCGTTTTTGGGCGGGGGCTACGGCACGACCGGCGAGAAGCCGGGCAACAAGTTGGGTCAGTACTTCCGGGGATGCTTCGATCCCGCTGAGCACGCCGCTGCCGATAACCTCAAGTACCTGCGCGAGGTCATCGACGAGCATATCACCTTCTGGAAGATGGCTCCCGATTTGAGCATCTTCTCGAATCTGGACAAAGGCTTTCGTGGCCTATCATGGCCGCGCCGGGAATACGTGCTCGGGACCGACAAGCGACAGAGTGACATCGTGGCGAATCTTCCCGCCGGCACGTGGACGGTCAGACGTTATGACATAATCGCAAAACAGGCGAAAACCTTGAGCGAAAGCGCTCACGGCCGCTTCACGTTCGACGCGCCCGACAGCCGGGCGGTCCTGTTCCATTTCAAGAAGAACTGAGCGGTCCCTGCGTCCACGTGGTTCCGTGTGTGCAAACACGGATTTTGCACGCCCTACGGGCTGACGTCGACACAGACTAAGTGCCCGGCCGCGTTCCTCGCGTAGATTTTGCCGTTCGCCAGCACGGGGACGGTCCAGCACTTGCCCTTCAGGATTTCGGCCGAGGCCAATTCCTTGTAGCCTTCCGGCGAGGCTTCGGCGATTGCCAGCTTGCCCTTTTCGCCCAGGATAACCAGCTTGCCGCCGGCGATCATCAGGGAGCCGGTTCCCAGTCCGCCTTGCGACCATACCTTCTGGCCGGTCTTGAAATCGATGCAGGCGAGTTTGCCGCCACCGCCCACCTGGCCGTCAAAGCCATAGATGTGTCCCTGCCAGAGTACGGAGCAGTTGATGTGATTTCGCATGTTCTTGTTTTGCCAGACCTCGGTGACATTGCTCCCATTGATTTTGTAGAGTCCGCAGCCCCGGTTATATCCCGAGGAAATGAAAACCGTGTCGTCCGAGACAATCGTGTCAGCAGCGTTGATCGCGTAGCTGGTCTTCCAGGGAAACTTCCACATTACCTTGCCGGTAGCCGGATTCAATCCCGCCACTTCCACCGAGACGGCCATCGCGACGCATTTCTGACCATCTATGGTGCAAGGCACGCCCGACGCGTAGCCCGGGGCGTCTTTGCCGTTTTGCCACACGACGCTGCCGTCGGCCTTATTCAGAGCGACGCCGTAAGTGCCCACATTGAGGATCACCAAGTTGCCTATCAGCAGGGGTGAGCTGGATAAATCCCACGTGGGGAGTTTGAAACCCAAGTCTTTGACCAGGCGCGTATGCCAAACGATGTCACCCGTGGCCGCGTTGAAGCGGATGGCGTCACCGTTTTTGCTCAGGGTATAGACCGCGTCGCCCTCCACTGTCGGCGTCGCACAAGGTCCTCCTTCGTGGTTCTTGTTGAGCAGAGGACATGGATACGACGTTTTCCATATCTCTTTTCCCGTCTTAGCATCCAGGCAATAGACAATGTCGTGGTCATCGACGTTGCCCGTGGCGTACACTCGGCCGTTGCTGACGGACATCGAGGCGAAGCCGATTCCGATCTGGCGTTCCCAAGGGATTTTCGGTCCACTCGCCGGCCAGGTCGAGCTCCAGCCGGTCTCACTAGATATGCCATCGTAATTCGGGCCTCGATAGTTCGGCCAATCCGCTGCCTCCGTCGCGGTGGACAAACTCAAGGCGATTGCACATATCACCAGTCCCAGGAGGAACGTTCGCACATAG
>CAYZAH010000169.1:0-7633 GCA_964475805.1 uncultured Pirellulales bacterium
TGTTGAGACTTATTTACCTGGCAGGACCATCATCAGGAAAACAAAACCGAACAGGCCGACGGTCTCGACGATACCCATCGAAATGATAATGAAGACCAAGCCCTTCCCTTCGCCTTCGGAGATCGAGCGGCAGCCGGCGGCGCCGATAATGCCCTGAATCCACGCACTGGCCAACTCCGCTACGGCGCCGGCTATGCCGATGCCTAACAAGGTGCCCGGCTGAGTACTCGTCATCGCCGACTGGCCGCTCACCAGGGGCGAGAGGCCGACGAGCATGAGGATAAATCCGTAAATGGTCTGCGACAGGGGCATGCCGGTGAGTATGATGTAGGAGAAATTCAAAGGCTTTCCGGCTTTGGCTTCCTTGGCCCACGCCCCGGCGGCGGCCTGCGCCGCGGCGCCGATGCCGAGCGCGCTGCCTAACGTTGCGCCAATCAAGACCAGCCCTACTGACATTTGTCCCGCGAATTCCATACCTGTCATGATTCATTTTCTCCGATAGAAATATCTTCGTCTTTGGTGAAAGGCCGGTATGCGTAGCCGGCCCATTTAACTCCAACGTTGTTTGAGAATTCCAGCATATTCAATCGCACGCCATGTGCGAAAATAGCGATAGCGGCCAGGCCGATATTCAAGGTATGGCCGAAGATGACGATCGGGGCACCGCCGAGCCACGTCGCTGAGCCGGCGACCTTCGCTCCCAGGCCGTTGAAAGCGGCTGCGATGTAGTAGCTGGCCAGGCCCACGGCGAACAGGCGGATGTAGCTCATCATGTCGCTGAACGTGCTGAGCAGGGGGAGGATGGACGAGGCGACGCCGATCAGAAATCGTTTGATCGGACTGCCCAGGGGATTGGCATACCAGCTCGCCGCGACAAACCCGATCAGCAACACGTAGCCGACCGCGCCCGTCATTTTGTCCGTGCCGATGAACATCAGATGCCATATAAGAACCAGCATATCGACCAGGATGACCACCCAGGCGATTTCCGCGAAGGTTCTCTTGTCGGGAAACAGCTTGACGGCGTTGTGCAGGTGCGCCGCGACAAGATGGGCGCATCCGATGATGAGCGCTATCTGCATAACGAGCGTGCGGCTTTCCTGGGGATCGTCGCGCCAGAACAGCGCAACGGCCAGCATCACGTTGGCGGCGGCCTGATGTCCGGCGGCTCTGAGGTCGTCGGGCGTGACGCCGAAATAGTTGGCGGTCAATATGCCCCAAGCCATCGTCGCCAGGCCGAAGATAATAAGCAGGTGAGCCGTAGGCTTGCCGGCGGCGCTCACGATTTTGCGATAGAACAGCAAGCCGGCGCCGGCCAGAATCAAGCCGTAGCCGGCGTCGCCGATGAGCATCGCTGCAAAGAGCGGCAACGCGATCATAAAGAAAGGCGATACGTCGTATTCCTTGTAGCCGGGAAGCGTACCCAGCATATCGAAGAGCGCTTTGATGGGCCGGACCCAACGGGGGTATTCGATCAGCGTCGGGGGTTGTTCATCCTCCTCGACGGGCAGTATCTCGACGGCGGCGCTGATGTCCCGTGAGGCTAACTCATCCGACAAGGATTCGGCAGTCCTTGAAGGTACCCAGCCTTGAAGGGCAAACAGGGCGTCGCTGGAGAGGCCGCTGTTCTGCACGACGTGGTATTCCGCCTCGAGCCGGGAATGTTTGAGCTGTCGCCGCATCGCTTCAGTCAGGTTCGCCAGCTCGGCTAAGCGTTCACGCTGGCGCTTGAGCGAAGCGTCCAACTCGGCAGCTTCCTTTTTGAGCGTGTGCAGGTCCGTAGTCGGCCAGGGCACTTCTCTCGCGTCCTTGGGCGCCTCGAACTTTCCGGTCCGATCAATGATCGCGACGAGGACGTCCCGGCCGGGCATATCGGCGACCACCTCGACACACTCCGCTTGGAGTTCGGGCAGGTCCTTCTGCGGGACCGAGAAGAATTGTATCTCAATGCCGGCCGAGCGAAGCCGTTCGAGCTGCTCAAGCTCCACGTTGCCCCAGAGGCTGAGCTGATCGGCCTTTCGATGCAGACTGTTGAGTTGATCTTCTTCATCGGCGACGGACTTGTGAATCGAGAGGGCTTCCCTGGCCGCGTGCAGCGGCGACAAATCGCCGACCTCTCCCGACGGCTTGACTTGCTGGAGTATCTGCAAAGCATGGCCGAGGGCGGAAATCGCGTGCACGGTGGATTCCGCCGCAACAGCTTTGGCGGGGTCCACCGGCTCGATGTGCACAACCCCCAACTGCCCGAGCGCGTTGAGAAGCCGCTTGCGATTGTGGCTTTGCGTCGCCACGTAGACTTTGGACATCGGTACGATCATAGCGCGGCGGCCTCCATCGAGCCTTTCTGTTCCTTCTGCTCCAGCTTGGCCTTGGCGATCTTGGCCCGAGCCACGCCGGCCGTCATCTGGTCGCCCAGCGCGATCCGAATCCGGCGAATATTATCCTGTGTATTTGGGATCATGACTTTCTCGAAAAGATTGACCCGTTGCATGACCTTCTTCAACTCGGCTTGCAACAAATCGAGGCATTCCTGAAAGATGCGCAGTTCCGCTTTCTGGCGATTGAGCGTTTTCAAATCCGCCAAAGCCCGGTCCACCCAAGGCGCTGTAGCAAACAGGCTGAAATTGGCCTTCGGAAAGGCGATTCTCTCGAATTGCGGCACGTGCACGCCCGCGATGCTGTGCGTGGACGTGTTGACGGATTCGGGCGCCGCTAACTTGATAAAATTGACACCGGCTGCGTCATTAAACAAGCCGTCATAGTGGGAGATAGTCCCTTGGGTTGCGTTGTCGTCTTGTTCCTTCCGGTGATATAGCTGGCGCGTCTGAACGATAGACGATTGCACCTGCTGCTGTTTGAGCTTGAGCGTCGGTAGATACCGGTTGAATCGCGCCAGGGCGTCTCGCTGCTGCTTGAGCTCGGTTCGTGTGAGTTTTATCTTCCGTTTTGCCATAGGTAAACGCGTTCCCGCTTAGGAGGAGACCGCTTCGGCTTCTTGCGGTTCGGGCTGTGCCCTGTGGGCCGCGTCGGGCCAGTGCTTCTTAATGATCGTATCACGAATGCCCGTTTCTTCCGGCTTAAAGCACTCGGCCAGGATGTCCCAGCATTTATCCAGCGCATCGAAAAGCTCGATGTTCAGGTTGAGGTTCATAATCTGGTCTTCGAACAGGTCACCGTACTTGAGCAGACGCATGTCCCATTCGGCCAGCTCGAAGCCCATTTCCCGTTTCTCCCGGCTTTCGTCGCATTGGGCGTAAAGCTGAATACAGGCGTTCATGATGGCTCGATGGTCGTCCCTCGTTTTCCCGTTGACCAACTGTTTCAAACGCGACAGCGAGCCGAACGGTTCGATCCGGCCGTTGCGCAGATAAAGCTGGCCTTCGGTAATATAGCCTGTATTGTCGGGAACCGGGTGGGTGACGTCGTCGCCCGGCATCGTGACACACGCCAAGACGGTCATTGCGCCGGCGCCGTCGAAATCAACGGCCTTCTCGTATCGCCTGGCCAACTGCGTATACAAGTCGCCCGGATACCCGCGGTTCGAGGGCACCTGCTCCATCGTGATGGCGATCTCTTTGAGGGCGTCGGAAAACGCGGTCATGTCCGTCAGGAGAACGAGGACGTTCTTGCCCTGCAAGGCGTACTGCTCGCCGACGGCCAGCGCCAGATCGGGTATCAGCAGACATTCCACGACGGGGTCGGCGGCGGTGTGAATGAACATGATCGTTCGTCCTAACACGCCGGCCTCGTCGAAACGGTGACGGAACGTCAGATAGTCGTCGTGCCGCAAGCCCATACCGCCTAAGATGATAATCTCCGCGTCGGCCTGCATCCCGACCCTGGCCAGCACGTCGTTGTACGGTTCGCCCGCGACGGAGAAGATCGGCAATTTTTGCGAGCCGACCAACGTATTGAAGATGTCGATCATCGGGATGCGCGTGTGGATCATTTTGTCCGGGACCATGCGTTTGATGGGGTTGACCGCGGGCGAGCCGATCTCCACCGTTTCGGCTTTCACCTCGGGCCGGTTGTCGCGCGGGTTTCCCGATCCGTCAAAGACCCGCCCCAGCAGGGCGTCCGTGAACGGGACTTTGAAGGAGTGACCGAGGAAGCGAATCTTGTCGCCCGTGGAGACGCCCTCGGTGCCCGCGAATATCTGGAGGCTGACCTGGTCGTCTTCGAGACGAATCACCTGCGCCAGAGAGGAGCCGTGGTCCGTTGCGATAACGGCCAGCTCGTCGTAGCCGATTCCCTCAGCCTTGACCGTCACCACGTTGCCCGCTATTTGTGAAATCTCGTCGTAAAATGTTCTCATTGTGTACCCATTCTATAGACTTTTCGTATCCCCGCGCGGATGACCTCAAGCGGTCACTTGCTCACGTTCTTCCTGCACTTCGGATTCGTTTTCGTGAGTCAAGAGCGATTGGATATACTGATCGATCTGACCGAGGATTTCCTTAAAGTCCCCTCGCTCGGTTTCTTCCTGCTCTTTCTTCGCGGCTTTGTCCAACGGCTCATCCTCCCTTTCCGACTCGGGGACCACGCTCTGGTCCCAGGGAGCATAGTTCCAGTTGATGAACATGCTGCTGATCTTCTTGAGCGTGCTCCGCGCCTCGTCTTTGTTCTTGAAAGCAAAGTCCGCGTCGAGGACTTCGAGTATCTTGTCGAAGACGAATCGCTGCCGATCTATCGACGTCGCGGCGTCCACGTCGTCGAAGGCGTTTTGCTGCAGGTAGGCGGAGTCGAAGAATTCGGTCTTGAGCATCACGGTGAAGTCCTCGATGGGCGTGCCTTCCTCGCCGACGACCGTCATCATCTGGCGCACTTCGTCGCCGCGTCTGAGCATGTTATGTACGTGCCGAACCTTTTTCGAATCGATGATACCCGCGTACTTGCTCCAGCTATCCAATGGGTCGATAGCGGGGTAGCGGCGGGCGTCGCTGCGCGAGCGGCTCAGCCCGTGGAAGGCACCCACCACCTTAAGCGTGGCCTGGGTAACGGGTTCGTCGAAGTTGCCGCCGGCGGGGCTGACCGTGCCGCCGATTGTCACCGAGGCGATGCGGCCGTCGCGAAGCTCAATCGCTCCCGCCCGCTCGTAGAAATTGGCAATCCGGCTTTCGAGATACGCGGGAAACGCCTCCTCACCGGGTATCTCTTCGAGGCGCCCGGAAATCTCACGCATCGCCTGCGCCCAGCGGCTGGTCGAGTCAGCGAGCAGCAGAACGTTCAGGCCAATCTGTCGGTAGTATTCCGCTAACGTCACGCCCGTATAGACGGAGGCATCGCGGGCGGCCACCGGCATGGCCGAGGTGTTGCAAATGATGATGGTTCGCTCCATCAGGCTCTTGCCCGTGCGCGGGTCCTGGAGCTTTGGGAATTCTCGAATCGTATCGACGACCTCGCCGGCACGTTCGCCGCACGCGGTGATGATGACGATGTCCACGTGGGCGTGGCGCGACGTGATCTGCTGCAACACGGTCTTGCCCGCGCCGAAAGGCCCGGGGATGCAATACGTGCCGCCCTGAACGATCGGGAACATCGAGTCGATAATGCGAACGCTGGTCACTAACGGCGTGCTCGGCAGCAGCCGTCTCTTCGCTACGAACAAGGGCCGCTTGACGGGCCAGACCTGCTCCATCGTTACCTTGTGCTCGTTGCCTGAAGCGTCGGTCAACGTGGCGATCTCTTTCGTCGTCGGGTAGGACCCCGGCTCGGCGATGGATTGAACGGTATATTGGCCTTCCAGGCCGAAGGGAACCATCAGCTTGTGCTCGAAGATACTCTCCGGAACACTGCCCAAGGTGTCCGCCGCCTCGACTACCGCGCCTGCCTCGACTTTGGGCGTCCAGTCCCACAGACGCTCGGTATCGAGGGCGTGGATATAATTACCCGGTTTGAGGAAGAAGCCCACTTCCTCGGCCAGCTTCGGCAGCGGATTCTGAAGCCCGTCGTAAATCTGGCCCAACAAGCCCGGACCTAACACGACCGAGAGCATGTCCTCCTGAAAGTCCACTTCGTCGCCCACTCTCAGGCCGCGCGTCTCCTCGAATATTTGAAGATCGACGGAATCGCCGCGAACCCGGATGATCTCGCACATGAGCCGGGTTCCGTCGCTCCGCACGCAATAACCCACGGCGTTCTTGACCACGCGGTCCTCGGTCTGCGCCACGACCATGTTTCCAAAGACGGCCTTAATTCGTCCTTTCACGATATGTCCTCACAATCAAGTCTGCGTTTCATTTGCTTTATCACGTCGCTTTTCGGACAGGATGCGCCGCCAGCGGTGCAGGAGCATCAGCTTTGCGGCATAGGCTTCAATTTCACAGGCGGCGAAGCTGAACCAGCCGCCGTGCTCCTCGAGCCAGTCCCACCTGGCCTTGTCCAATACTTCCATCGCCGCCAAGGGATCGGATGCTGAGGACCAGGACGAGACGACTTGGCTGTAGTCTGCGTGCTTGTCGGCCAGCTCCGGCGCGACCAGATAGGCGGCCGGGTCTAAATCGAGCTTGCGAGAGCGGGCCGTGACCAGGGCATTGCGAAGGCCCACCTCGAACCCAACCCACGCTTTCAAAAAGGGGCTGGACGAGCGTTTCGCCACCGACGCGGCGTGGCGGAAGTATCGTGCCCAGATGGCATCTATGCTCACTCGCTCGCTTTCTTTTTCTTCCTCCTCCGTTGTCGCCGCTGGCTCGTCGGGCAAGAGGAAATCCGGCAAGACGGACTCGTCTTCCGTCTTGTCGAGAGAAAGGATGGTCAAATCGACCTGATCCTTTTCGACCTCTTCCGCCAGCAAGGCCTGATATTGCATGAGATCATCGCTCAGAAACAACGTCTCAACGGTCCGGACGGGGCCTTTCGAGTCTGCAACGTATGCCAGCAGACCGGGCTTGCTCATCGGAGGGATGCTGCCGATCTGTTCCAAAGATGGAAGAACGCTCAGTAGATATTCGTGACGGCCAAGTAGACTCATTGTTGCTTTATGGATTCTGTCGTAAACGCCGCGAAATCCGCCGGGGAGCCTCAATTCTCGGAGTTCGTGGCTTTTTCAAGGAATTGCCGGAGGTCGGGATCGATCATCTCCGCCAGCAGTGACGTTACGGAGTCCGTGCTTACCTCTACGGTGGAACCTTCTATCTTGTACTCGAAACCGCTTTTCGCCAGGTTGCGAACGACGTCCAACTGGACGTTCTGGCCTTTAAGCGAGTGTGCCAACTCTTTCAACGCCGTTTCCAGCAATTTGCTTTTCATGTCTTGTGAAACGTTGACTTCGGTCGTAACCTCTTTCCCCACATCGGCCTTGGCGTACGCGGGGATCACTTCCCGCAAAACGTTCACGAGCGTTCCCTCGTCGCTGAGGGCCTTCTCGACGTTGAGTTTCAGTATGATTTCAAGCTGTTGACTCAGCTTCTCGCGGAGCGTGAAAATAGCGTCTCTCGCAGCCAATTCCAGGCTCGACGCCATCCGGGCCTTCACCTTTTCGGCCTCAGCCTCCGCCCCTGCGATGATCTGATCCCCCGTTTCCCTGGCCTCGGTAACGATCTTGTCCGCTTTCTGCCTCGCCTCGGCCTCGATCTTACCGGCTGCTTTTTTGCCGGCGTCCACACCTTCCGATTCCAAAGTCTTGACAAAGGAC
>CAYZAH010000170.1:0-7627 GCA_964475805.1 uncultured Pirellulales bacterium
CGCATGAGCCAGATGGTTCGTGTGCTGCTCGAGCGCCTTGTACGTCCAGCGCTGCTCGCCACAGATAAGGGCTGTTTTCTCGGGAAAGCGACGGGCCGAGCGAGACAGCCAGCCATGCACCAATGTCGGATCGAATTCAATCATCTGTGTATCTCCTCAAAAGAAACTCCTATGGAAACAATACTCTCGGTAATGAGACTATTTCGTGTTTTTCACTTGCGCATCTTGTCCTGAGCTATCTTCCGGCCCAAGCTCCGGCGGAATGCGCGGCAGGTCGCGCTGGCCATCGGCATTGAAATCCCCACTCTGATAGGCTGCTATATCGATGGTCGAACCGACGGGACCGCCCGAGGCGCTGAGTGTTGCCCCCGGGCTCGCGGGTGCCAAACGAAGGTCCCATGCCAAGTCGCTATTATGCCCCCAGTTGCATATAAGGCTGGCCGTCAGCGGCGTGGTCGCCAGTTCGGGTGAGACGGTGATCGCCTCCCTGTTGCGATCCACAATGCGCCGTGGCACGCCATCAAAATTGATCTCTACAGTATCGCCCAGCCGAAATTGCCCGGTATCGCCTCCGAGATAGAACGTCTTGCGCGAGCAGTCGGCGATGCGACGCTGATCGACACAAGCAAGAGCTGACGGTGCGTTGCAGAATTTCGGGTCGCCGTAGACACTGTTGCGATCGTAACCGGTAGCTCTCTGATAATGCCCGAGAGTGCGGTGCCACCCCTTGTTTGAGACCAAGACGGTCTGTTTTCTTAGGCTCGGTGCGTTGAAGAATAGATTGCGGTCACCGCTATAGCCCGTGGCGTCGCGAAAGATAATCGCGGGGCCTGAATGGCCCGTGACGAACACGTTCTCACGAACATCATAGTCCTTCGCCGTCAGGTTCATGCAACTAAAGCCGGCGAAGGCCACGGTATTGTTGTGGATACGGTAGTCCTGAGCATCCTTGTGTCCGAAGATCAAAGAATTGGCCCTGGAGCCGATGATCATGTTCCCCTGGAAAAGGCCGTCGGAAGTCCCCGCCATCATGATCGACTGGCCGCCCGCAATGAGCAGGTTGTCGACAAATTGAATATTCTTTACGTCGTAGTAAAGCTGGATGTTGTCCGGGTGCCCCCATAGCAGGTGATGATGGATATAATTGCGGCGGACGGTTATACCGGCGGAGTTGAACGAGACGATCAGGCCGTCGGTAGTATTGTGAGCGATCTCATTTTCCTCTATGACCGTATCCGTGGTGGTGTGGAGAGTCAGGCCGCAATCATTGCCTTGGAAAATATTGTGCCGGACGGTGACGTCCTTGACATCGCGAAGAAGCATGCCCATATAGCTGTGGCTATGGACGATGCAATCCGTGACGGTGACGTGGTGAGAATCCTTGATCTCGATACCGTTCCGAGCGGCAGCGGCTACCTCCAATCCGGAGATGCGAACGTTCTCGGCGCCGCGAACGCTGATCACCGGTCGCGTCACACGCGGCGCTTCGACGGCGTTCAAATCCTCCGGCGATGCCGGCTGAAAGTAGACAAGGAACTTCCCGTTCTCTTCCTCGACCGCCCAATCGCCTGGAGAGTTTATGAAGCTCGGATGGTTCTTCAGGTAGTATCGGTCCCCCTGACTCAGCACCATCCATTTGCTCTTTCGTCCGACCGTTAACGTGCCGCCCGCGCGGTCGAACGCCTCGATCGGAACCGTGAAAAAGACATTGCCTCGATTCGTCCAGATGTACGCCTCACCTCCAACGGGATCGTGGCTGAGCGTCCGGAGGTCCTTGGCGTCCATTATCGTCAGATCGTTGACGCCGGAAGCAATCCACCAGCCCTCGTCCGGCTCGCGGGCCTCGGGCAGCGCTTTGTAGTGCAACAAGAGGCGGTCCGGCCGGAAGTCCAGCGTCGTCACGTAGACGTTGTCTTCGTGTTTCTTCCACCCCTTCACAGGCACCGCACCGGAAAGGACAACGCGCTGCCCGTCGGCGGCTTTGACGCAAACCGGCTTGCCCGGCTGTCCACCAGGGATGTTTATCGTTTCGCGATAGACGCCCTCGCGGACGATTACCGTGTCACCCGCCTTCACGACGTGCAACGCCTCGGTAATCGTCTTGAACGGCGCGGCGCTCGAACCGTCTGAACCGCCGGTCTGTGATTTGGCATCGACGCATATATCGCGCCCAGCGCACGCACCGCCGGCCAGACAAACAACCATACATATCGCAAAAACGTGTTTCATGGGAGCAACTTGAGAATGTCGCTATGAAAATTCATGATGACCGTCAAATCATACAAGAAAGACGTGTACTCTGGATTAACTCAATATCTCTTAGCTTACCGATCTGAGCGATTGTGACCTTCGATCCACGACGAGATCGGGATTGAGAGGCTCGACGTGCCCAGTGTGGAAATCTTCTATGAACTGCTGATGAATAACCTGGGAGGACAAAACTCCCGCCAACGCCATATCCTCGATCTCACTCGGACGTGAGGTCGCCTGAATCTTCCGCAATAGCCTCGTGACTCTGCCGGCGTCAAAAAGACCCGCTTTCTCGATTGATTCCTCCGACAGCGCCTGTTGAGTGTATTCGGCTGTCCTCGAATTGAGGAGGCTTTGTGCGATCGGTGCGCGGTATGGATTCTTGGGCCGGTTGACGATATCGTCGGGCAGGACGTCGCTAAAGCACTTCTTGAGAATATGCTTTTCATCCAAGCCTAAAATCTTCCACTTGGCGGGGACCCGGCCCATGAAATCGATCACGCGAAAATCCAGAAACGGCACGCGAATCTCCACTGAATGAGCCATTGCCACGCGGTCGCCCTGGGAAGAAAGCAGATAGTTGCTGAGGAAAATAGCCGTCTCCAGGTACTGTGCCTTAGCGAGATTGTCCGCCCGCGAATAGCTCTCCGGAAGGCTCTCTCGGACCTGCTCGTAGCCGTCGTACGATCCGATCTCCGCCTTAAGCTCGTTTGAAAAGAACGTCTTGAGCTTGCTCGTATTGCCCCATCTGATCAGATGCGAAAAAATGGGATCGTTCGTTCTGTCCAGGTCTCGTCCAAAAAAGGACTGAAGCATGTGCGTCAGGCGCGGATTGTTGAAAATATACGGATAAAGCTGGCCTATCAACGCCGCTCGTTTCGGTGAGTCGGGAAATCTCGCCCAGAACCTCCTGGCCTTCGCTTCGCGAAAGATGTTGTAGCCGGCAAAGACTTCGTCAGCGCCTTCGCCCGTGAGAACCACCTTGAAACCGCTCTTGTGGACGACGTCGGAAAGCAGGTACAGCGGAACCGGCGCGGTTCGCAGCAGAGGCTTCTCGCAATGCCACAGGCAATCCGGCAGCGACGCTCCAATATTCTCGTTTGTCGCGCGCATGTCGGTGTGATTGACGTTCAAGTACGAGACCATCCGGTTCTGATGCTTGGCTTCGTCAAAATGGCTCTCTTCAAAACGAATCCCAAATGTCCTGACGTCGCTATTGAAGTTCTTGACGACCGAGGCGGTGACTCCGGAAGAATCGAGGCCGCCGCTAAGGTAGCAGCCGACAGGCACGTCGGCCCGCAGGCGAAGGCGAATCGCATCGTGCAAAAGTTCCTGAACCCGCCCGCGAATCTCTTGTGGCGACAAATCCAACTGCTCTTCGCGCGGACACAATGGGATGTTCCAGTACTCCTTGAATGTGATCGTGCCGTTGGAGACCGTCATGTAGTGTCCCGGGGGAAGCTCGTAGACGTTCTCGAAAACCGTTCTCGGCGTGAGGGTCGTCCAAAAAGTGAAGATTTGATCCATCGCTATAGGGTCGATCTGCCGCCGGACGCGCTTGTCCACAAAGATCGACTTGATCTCGGAACCGAAGATCAGCGTCTTGCCGAGCATGGTATAGTATAGTGGCCGTATCCCGACGCGATCCCGCGCCAAAAACAGCTCTTTGCGCTTAGCGTCCCAGACCGCCAAAGCGAACTGGCCGTTCATGCGAGCCACGCAATCCGGTCCCTCCTCTTCAAAAAGGTGGAGGATAACCTCTGTATCAGAGGTCGTGTAGAAGCGATGGCCTTTCTGCACCAACTCCTCTCGTAGTTCGACGTAGTTGAAGATCTCCCCGTTGAAAACGATCCAAAGGGTTTCGTCTTCGTTGTGCATCGGCTGCACGCCCGATGAAAGGTCGATGATGCTCAGACGCGCATGGGCCAATCCTACCCGATCATCGAGGTAGATACCCGTTTCATCAGGGCCTCGGTGACGAACGACGCTTATCATATTCTTAAGCGTCTTCAGAGAAACGCCGTCGGGACCGTCCGTATGACAAATTCCAGCTATTCCACACATGGCAACTTCACAAAAAGAGAGTCAGGGACATTTCGCTCAAACGTACTGCGGGCACTTATGCTTCCGCGTTGGAGCGATCGCTGAGCTTGCGGCCGATAAATTTGGAGATGTTTTGGAGACTATCCATGTTGTCCGGGACGAGTTCCTCGTCCTCGATTTTCAGACCAAACGTCTCTTCGAGAAAGAAAACCAACTCCAGGATGCCGGTGGAGTCGATGATGCCCTCTTCCATAAACGACGTGTCCTCCTTGAGCGCCTCGCCATCCCCAAACAGAAAGTTTTCGACTACAAATTCTCGAACCTTAGTAGAAGTATCCATCTTGCCCTCGAACCAAACTCATTGTTTTTCAATTGAATGCCGCTACCAGAGACGGCCCATAAAACGCTGATACGAGCGGTGGCCTGCCCGTTTACTTCTGTCCTAATATCTTCTCCTTCTTTCCGGTATCGGCCACGTTCCAGGCCTTCTGAACGAACCCGGACAAATTTCTCGCCGGGTTGCCGCCGACAAACGCTCCGGCGGGAACGTCCTTCGTGACGACCGAGCCGGCGCTGATCACGGCGTTGTCTCCTATTTCCACGCCGAAGAGGATGATGGAACCCGAGCTTATCCATACGTCGTTTCCGATGATCGTCTTGTCCCTCTGCTTTGCCGCCTGCGTCGGATCGGGGTGCCTGGGCCCGAGGACCATCACATTAGGCCCCATTGATAGTCTGTCTCCGATTTGAACCGGCCCCATAATGACGTTATTGAGGCCGAACCAGCACCTCTGCCCTACTGTGATATCACCCAGGTCTGCATTCCACACGTTGAAAGAGTCGGCAACAGTTCTCTCACCGACCTTGGCGTGATACGGATGCGAGCGGTCGAACCGAAATCCCCACCCGAATTCCACAAACCTGTCCGCCTCGATGTATCTGAACCTGTTGTAGCGGCGAATGCCCTTCCAAAAGACCCTCTTCACCATCGTTTTGACAAACGTGGGTGTTAGCGACTCTATCGTTCTATATAGTTTGCTGTGTTTCTTGTCTTTCATGCTCTATCTTCCTCGTACCGATCCCGGCCGCAGCCGGACGAGACTCGCAACAGAGATCAAACGGCGTTATCCCCTCGCCGATGACTTCTGCGCCCCGGATATCTCACTGAGAAACGTCGAGATCCGCGCCGCAACACGTTGCGACTGCGGACGCCGCTCCCGCGGAACAAACGATCTAAGCTCCTCGATCTTCATCGGAATATCCGACGCATCATAAGCGACCAGCAAGTGACGGAGCTTCTCGAATTCTTTGGCGATAGCGAGCTGATGGTCATTGACCGCTTCACGGTATTTTCTCAGTCTCGGCATCACAAGCAGCGGCTTCTTGTGTTCGAGCGCCAGCGTGATGGTCCCCATGCCCGCGTGACTTATGACGCCGTCCGCCCGGGTCAAATGCTCATCGAACACACTTTTCTCCAGTTCCTGCTCCGCCTTGAAGTTCCTTGGTCTATACGAGCTATTGCCGATCTGAGCGAAAATCTCATCGTCGAATCCATTGTCGCCAGCCGCCTTGTCAATCGCCTCAACCAAACGGTCGAATGGAAATTGTGTTCCAACCGTCAGAAAAATCATGCTGATATCTCTCTGAATTTAAGATTATATGCAAACAATAGCATCGTCTCATACTCATCCGCACCAAACCTCTCACAACGACGTCTCGTCGAGGTTCGATGCCAGGCGGCTAAAAGAATGCGCCCGTCAAATGCTCGCGGCGAACAAGTCCAAATCCATAATGACTCTTGCCAATTCTTGACCCACGATTCGACAACCCAACGGTGTGAGATGACCGCTGGATTCTTCCCAATATAGCTTCCGCCCTTTGTATTCCTCGAACAGTTTAATCGGACAGAATACATTGAAGCCCTGCATGGCTGCATTATCCGTCGGAAGAAATGACACAAACTCAGTACGACTCAGCCTGTGGGGGATGTCCAGGATCAGAAAGCTCGCTTTATGGTGCTCGCACTGGCTCCTGATCTCCTTCAATAACGCGATGGCCAGGTCTTCACGATAGGCAGCCGCGTGCTTGACCGCGTCGGCCGAGGTTTGTAGCGACGAATCTTTCGGACCGGACAGGCGGCGAATTACCGGCAGAAGCGTATACTTGACGAAACGACCGGCTTGCTCCCGCAAGCAACTATATAAATGTGAGTCTTCCGCCAGCCATCGATAGACCGTAAATCGAAAAAGGAATTCGCGTGTCTTGACCCCAGGCAGATAAGTCTTGCTCGCTTGAACCAAGCGATCACCTTCGAGCCGATACAAATTAGCCCGTACGTTGTCAGCCAGATCGGACCCGTGCCACACAAGGAGAACCAAATCGGGCTGATATCGAAATCCCACCTCGTTGAGGGTAATCAGCTCTTCCGCCGTTCCGTGGCCGGACACGGACAGATTAACGACTTCACATCGTATTCCCGCCTTGCAAAGAAAGTTCTGCATTTGACACGAGAACGTCTCTTCTAAACGAACGCCGTAACCCATCCCGAATGAATCGCCCAACACGACGACCCGTTTGATTCCGTCGCGTTTGCGGTAAGGTATCTCTTGATCGGCCCGCATACCGGCGGAATTCGTTCGAATGTTTATGTGATACTCTGGCGTCGTATGCCAGTAGCTCCGGCTGGGTTCGTTGCCGCGTATCCCATAATTCGTCGCGCACACGTAACGAGGAAGGATCGGCCGAGGAGCAAAAACGCGAAGAAAAATCTCACCCGCCAGGAGAAAATACACTATCACGAAGACCCCCTTGGCCAAGCGCCGCAGATATTTTCGAAATCTCGAATGCACGGACTAAAAGGCAAAATAGATGAATTCTTGCACGCGACTGGCCGCCAGGCCGATCAGTGAGATAATCAGAACCACCCACAGGTTCAAACGCGCGAACCAGGGCCACATCGCCACCGGGCTCAATTTGCCGCTCAGCCCTTGAGCGACCTGGAATGAAACCAGGAACCAACAATAGAAGATCAAGGCCCTGAGACACTCAATCGCTTCGGGCGACCAATGTGGATGCAGAAAGATCGACCTCAGAAAAATACCGATAGTCTCAAGATTCTGCGCGCGGAAGATGAGCCAACCCAGGCAGACGATGTGGAACATAATCACCCCCTGAACGAAGCTCATCCACCACGCCGGTCGCCTCGTGTCCGTACTCGGTGCCAGAGCACGATAGACGACCAGGATAATACCGTGAAAAGCTCCCCACAAAACAAACGTCCATGCCGCTCCATGCCATAAGCCGCCCAGCAGCATCGTGATCATCAGGTTGCGAT
>CAYZAH010000171.1:0-7577 GCA_964475805.1 uncultured Pirellulales bacterium
GCGGCGAGCAACGAGTGGGTCTCTCTGTTTGACGGCAAGACGTTGGACGGATGGAAGGCCGGCGAGAACAAAGACACCTTCAGCGCTCAGGATGGTATGATCGTGGCCCACGGCCGGCGAAGCCACCTGTTCTACACTGGTCCCGTGGCCAATCACGACTTCACGAACTTCGAGCTGACCGCCGAGGTCAAGACCGCCCCCAAGACCAACTCCGGCATCTATTTTCACACCGCGTTCCAGGAAACCGGCTGGCCGGAGAAAGGCTACGAAGTCCAGGTCAACAACACGCATCCCGGCAGCGGGTCGTACCGTGAGCTTAAGAGAACCGGAAGCCTCTATGGCGTGCGGAACGTCTTCAAATCTCCCGTCAAAGACAACGAATGGTTCACGATGGGCGTCAAGGTGGAGGGCAGGCGCATTCAGGTGAGACTCAATGACCTGCTCGTCGTGGATTATATCCAGCCCGACAATCCCGTCCGCAAAGGCGAGGGCATCGGCCGTGTCCTCTCTCACGGGACATTCTGCCTTCAGGGCCACGACCCGGACAGCAAGGTCTGCTTTAGAAACATCCGTGTCAAAGTCCTGCCCGATAGCCCTACGCCTCCGGACACCCGCCCTCAGTCAGAGATTGAGTACCAGAAAGAAATCTCCGCGCTGAGCGAGGACGATTTTCCGCTCGTCGATCTGCACATTCACCTCAAGGGCGGGCTGACGCTTGACGAAGCCCTGGCCAAGTCCAGGCAAGCCGGCATTACCTATGGCATCGCCCAGAACTGCGGACTTGGCTTTCCTGTCACGAACGACGAGGGGCTCGAACGTTTTGTCAAGTCGCTCGAAGGCAAGCCCGTCTTCATCGCTATGCAGGCCGAAGGCCGCGAGTGGGTCAATCTCTTTTCGCGTGAGGCCATCTCACAAGTCGATTATGTCTTTACCGATTCAATGACCTTCACCGACGACAAGGGTCGGCGGATGCGCCTGTGGATGCCAAACGAAGTCCACGTCGATGACACGCAGCAATTCATGGACATGCTCGTTCGCAAGATCGTGACGATCATGAACGACGAACCGATCGATATCTACGTCAATCCGACGTTCCTCCCCGCCGTGATCGCCAAAGACTATGACACGCTTTGGACACGCGAGCGGATGGAGACGGTCATTCGAGCCGCCGTCGCAAACAACGTCGCCATCGAAATCAACTCGCGGTACAAGCTCCCCAGCCCGACCTTCATCAAACTTGCCAAGCGGATGGGCGCCAAGTTCACGTTCGGTACCAACAACGGCGGCGCCGATCTCGGCACGTGCGAGTACGCCCGCCAGATGGTTAAGGAATGTCGCCTCACCAAGAGCGACATGTTCGTCCCCGAACCCAAGCAACGGTGAGAGACTCTCGATAGAGAGATTTAGCGGTCCGTTAGGCGGGCATGGGGAAGATTTCTCCGTTGCGCTGCAGTTCAGCTTGCTTGGCCTCGTCCAGGCCGATCTCGGCGTCGGATAGATAACAGGCAGGGTCGGGTGCCCAGGGGTCTCCGAAATGCAGATCGGCACGGACCCGCAGACTCCCGCCACACACGTTGAAGAATTTGCACAGCCGGCATCGTCCCTTGACGTGGCTCCGGCGGTCCTTCAAGCCGCGCATGACCGGATCGCTCGTATCCATCCAAATCTCGCTGAAGGGTCTTTGGCGCACGTCGCCCAAGTCATAATGCCACCAGAACTGGTCCGGGTGCACCTTGCCGTGAAAGTCGATACAGCCGATGCCGACCCCGCTGCTGTACATCCCGCCGCCATTCCAGCTTAGCAGCTTCCAGACCTCCTCGGCGCGTTTGGAATCCTGCTCGCGAAGTCTCAGGTACACGTACACGCCATCGACATGGTTATCCACCGTCAGGATGTCAGTTGTCCGGCCGGCCTCTTTGAAGGACCGGGTTTTGGCTAAGATCATCTCAACGGCGTCCCTGGTCTGGGCGTGCGTCAGGTCCTCATCCGCCATCGTCCCGCCTCTTCCGCTCGGGACGAAGTGGTAAAAGCAAGCCCGCTCGATCTTCTGGGCCTCGAAGAACTCGAACAAACGCTCCAAGTCCTGGACGTTTTTCTGAGTCAGCGTCAAGCGAAGGCCGATTCGCACACCGGCGTCCTGGCAGTTCTTTATCCCGGCCACCGCTCTCTCGAACGCGCCAGAAACACCTCGAAACTTGTCGTTGATCTCGCCGATACCGTCCAGGCTGATGCCGACGTAGGAAACCCCGTGCTGCTTGATTTTCTTCGCCATATCGGCGGTGATCAGGGTCCCGTTCGTCGAGATAACCGCGCGCATGCCTCTTTCGACGGCGTATCCAATCAACTCGAACAGGTCGGGCCGCATCAACGGCTCGCCGCCGGAAAAGAGAACCGACGGAACGCCAAACTGAACGAGGTCGTCCAGAACGACTTTTGCCTGTTCCGTCGAAAGTTCATCGTCGGCTTTGCAAACCCCGCTGTCGTTGTAGCAATGCACGCACTTGAGATTGCACGCCCGCGTGATGTTCCAGACAACAATGGGCCGTCGCTCGGAGGCGCTTTTGGGCACGATTTCGCCCTGGCGTTCGCCCGAGCCTTCCTTGCCGTAGCGGAGCCAATCGCCCGGCGTCACCTGGTCGCAATACAATTTGCTGATATTTATCATCACTCAATCCATCAAACGAAAACAATCAATGAACCGCTTCCGGCGGCACGTAAGCACAGAATGGTTCTTCGGCCATGTAATTACCCGTGGCGGCGTAGGCCCTACCCCGGCACCCGCCGCAAACCTGCCTGTAGCCGCAAACGCCGCACTTACCTTCAAGCTCGCTGGTATCCCGCATTCGGGCAAGGTCTTCGCTCTTGTACCATATCTCAGATAAGTCCTGTTCGAGCACGTTGCCGCATTTGACGGGCAGGTAGCCGCACGGGAAGACGTCCCCTTGATGCCCGACGAACAGGACGCCGAGTCCGGCTAAGCAACCTTTGGACGCACCTCCATGTCCGCTTCTGCCCGGTGTCGCGCCGCCGGCTCTCTCGCGAGAGGTGTGTAGACCCTCTTGCCTGATAACGCGCTCGTAGTGTGGGCCGCACGTGACCTTCATCTGAATCTCGCCCCGACCGTCCAACGCGGAGATTTCAATCAGCTTCTTCTCGTATTGATCGGGTGAAAGCATATCCGTCTCGGCCAAAGATTCTCCACAGCCGACGGGTACGAGCATGAAGATATGCACGGCTACTGCGCCGAGCGACTTGGCGAGCTCGTAAATGTCTTCCAACTGCCCGGCGTTGTGTTTCGTCAGGGTCATATTGATCTGAAAAGGCACCTTTGCATCCCGGAGATACCCTATCCCTTCGATGGCCCTTTCGAACGAGCCTGTCAACTGACGCAGCCGATCATGAACTTCGGCGGTCGCTCCGTCCAGACTCACCGAAACCCTCGCAACGCCACTATCCCGTATCTGTTCAGCTATCGTCGCGTCAATCAGCGTCCCGTTCGTTGCGAGTGCGGGAGGAATTCCCAGAGACTTCGCCTGTCGGATAAGTGAGAACAGGTCCTCCCGGCAGAGCGGCTCGCCCCCCGAAAACACCAACACCGGCATCATGGGTTGCCCTCGACCTAACTCGGCCAACTGCTCGATGAGCTTAGCGGCCTGATCGGTTGATAGGTCTCGATGTGCTGTGTCGTTGGATTCCACACGTCGGCAATGCGCGCAGGTCAGATTGCATCGGATCGTGCTCTCCCAGAACAGGAGTCTCAGCATCTGCTTGGAGTCGGAACGGTTTCTCAAGGTTCGGTACGCTCCTTTGTTTTCGGTTCAGAGCTTATTGCTTCAGCCTGTCTGACAATAGTGTCCACGAGCTTGGCCGCTTCGCCGGCCCCGTTCTGTTTGGCTACCTCATCGACGTTCTTGATGACGCAATGCAGCAGCTTATTAACAACCCGGTTGACCATTGCCTCCAGGACTTCCTTACAACAGGCGTCCTCCCTGACCCCGACGAAGAACCGCTCCATTTCGTTCCGGCTGATCTGGCCGAACTGCTCCTTCATCCGGCCGATCAAAGGCCCCAGGTCCCTGGACCCGAACCAGTCCATAAATTCCGTGACGTGCTCGCTGACGATTTCCATGCCCCGAGCCATGTCCCGCTGACGCGCCTTTCGATTCTCCTCGACCACGGCGGCCAGATCGTCAATACTGTAAAGGTACACCTCTTCCAGCTCGTTCATCGCCGGCTCGAAATTTCGCGGTACGGAGATGTCGATGATCAGGAGCGTCTTATCCTTCCGACGAGCGGCGATTTCCCCGAACGAGGCCTTTGTGAACAGATAGTCTTGAACCGACGCAGCGGCAATGACGATATTTGCACCGGCCACCTGTTCTTCGAGCTGCTCCCATTTGCCGGCGGCGATCCCGTACTGTCCGGCCGCTTCGAGGCCGCGATCGTAGGACCGGTTCACGACGGCGATGTTATGGGCGCCGACCGAAAGCAGATGCTGAATGATCAAGCGGCCCGTCTCGCCGGCGCCGATGACAACCACCCGGGCTGACGAAATGTCGGCAAAGAGCTGCTTCGCCAATTCCACCGCCACACCGGCCACGCTCACCCGCCCGCTCGAAACGGCGGTCGTCGTATACACTTGTTTGCTCGTCGCGAATGCGCAGTGAAACAGCCGGTTCAGGACCTTGCCCGTGGTCTTGGCTGCACAGGCCAGCCGGTAGCTTTCTTTGACCTGGCCGATGATCTCGGCCTCGCCGACCACGAGGCTGTCCAGACTCGATGCGACCGTCAGCAGGTGCCGGACCGCGTCGTCATTTTCGTGAACGTACAGGAAGGGGCGAAAATCGTCCAGTTCAACGTGATGGAACTCCGAGAGGAACTGCGCGAGCTTGTCCGGATTGGCGCCCTGGCATTGTTTGCCGGCGCAGTATAGCTCCACGCGGTTGCACGTCGAGATCAAGACGTACTCGGCCTGGGGAAACCTCTCTTTGAGCGCACCCAGCGCCCGGCTCGTCTCGGCCGCATCGAACGCCAGCTTCTCACGAATCTCTACCGGAGCCGTCTTGTGGTTGAGTCCCAGGACTACGATTTTCATATTTTTACTTATCTTGTCTTTCCGACCGTCTGAACGCCGGAAAAGTGATGTCCGCTCTTGCAGCACACCGACGTGCCCACCACGGCAAACAGAATCAAAGCAAACGCAATGATGGTCACGCGGGCGATAGTCTTTTCCTTGAGCTTGATCGTCTTCCACAGCACGAGGATTGTTGCCAACAGCAACCAGACGACCGCAATCAGGACGATTTTTGCATCGGTCAGCCAATCCAGGGCCGTCCTGTTGAGCGAGGTCGAGATCGCCGCCAAGCCGATACCACCTGCCAGGCCGAATGTCATGAACACGAAACAGGCCTTCAGACCGAAGAGGTTCATCTGCTCGAGTTTTTCAATGTTCGGGACTTTCCCGAGGACTTGGAGCAGATTCTTCTGCTTGAGTTTTCGCGTGGCAAAGAGGTAGAGAACGGCACTGGCGGTAGCGAGCATCGCCGACGCGCCCGCGAGGATCATGGCGACGGCGTGGGCAATCGCCCACGGCGTGGAAGCGGGCCCCTGAGCTTGCGAGGCCGGCTCGGCCACGATTCCCGTCAGGACCACAAGCACTAACATCACCCATACCATGATCGAGCCGAACCATACCTGCTGAATCGCCACGCTGAAGAACAGATACATCAGGCCGAAGACGATAGTCAGAACGATCATCGACTCGAAGAGTCCCGTCAGTGGAACCGCCTTGATCGCCACGGCCCTGAGAACCAGGATCACCGCCTCAAGAACGATGGCCAACGAAACAAGAGGTAAGAGAAGCCGCTTAAATTTCTCGCCGCCGGGCAGCAATTGAAGGACCCCAATCACCGCCCCCGCCAGGCTGATCACACCAACCAGGCCGAAGGCGACCATTTCGTTCAAAGGCAAATCAAACATTGGGATTCCTTAACTTGTTTTGGCCAGTCCCGGAAAGAGCTCAAAGTCGACAGACAGCGCCGGCACGCTCTCACTCGCGATGCCAACTTTAGGCACTTTAGTTCACTTTAGTCACTTTAGCTCACTTTCTTTCGCACTGCTAACGTACGTTGGGGGAACCTTCTTAAGCTCCTTTGTCGTTGCCAGTACGCGATAATCGGACACACCGCACGCCCGGCTCATGCGTTCAGCGATCTGTTTCACCTCTCGAATATCTACTCCGTGGATCATCGTATACAAATTGTAGGGCCAGTTGTCACGGGTGTATCGCTCGTACGCGTGACTAACCTCGGCGAAACCCGCCAACATCGTGCCCACTCTCTCGACACGTTCAGGGTCGACCCTCCAGACCACCATCGCTCCGCCGGACAGGCCGACTCGGAAATGGTCCACAATAGCGCCAACACGCCGCAGTTTACCGTCTTGTCGCCAGCCCTTAAGAATCGACAAGAGTTGTTCCGAACTTATCCCGGCCCGTTCAGCCACGTCCTTATAAGGAGTCCGACTTTTGGGAAACCCGCCTTGAATGGCGGACAAAACCATCCTTTCCGTATGGGATATAGGATTTTCCATCCTCTACCTAATAGCAAGACCATTTACAAGGGGCCATGGCGATCACGATACGAAGCGACACTTTCCCACAAACAAGAAAACGATGTACTTACAGACTCTACTTAGCAATTTCTACCCGTGATTGCAAGAAAAGTTCGTCTGTACACGTACCGTTTGGGGATCGGCCTAAACCTTATAGCGATGACCGCCCCATGACGTGTGTGGGTTGATGATGTGAGCCTATGGCTCTCTGAATTGGCGGCGGGCGTATGAGAATGTCAATGACGGGAGGAGACCGGGTCAATCCTGTGCAGCACCTGTTGGGTCAATGCGTTGGCCACCCACCCGACTATGGCGGGCCGATAATCGTAGTCGTCGAGATCGCTAAGTTTGTTCGGGTCCAGAGGTCCCGCCGCTCCCAGGATCTTTCCGAAGGTGTCACTTTCGATAGCGTAGACCTTGCCGTTAGTGTGTTGCCAAAAGCCTCGAACTGTGGTCATGACCTGTGCTCCCCCAATAGATACACTTTCCGACGTGGCGAGCGGGTCCCATCCTGGAAACGCGGGATTACCGCTACTCGTTCCGCCACACTTGCTCATCTAAAGTATAGGGAATGAAGTTGGATATGCAAAGTCCCGGCGCTGTGAAAAAGTCGCCGTCCTGTCGGCACGTTCCGCCAAGTGCGGGCCTTCTCGTATGTTTCGGGCCGCTATGTTCCCTCGGCCGAGCAATCCCGTAATTAGCAGAACGCCAAACGCTTCCAGAATATAGAGAAGAAGACCTTCTCAATACGCTCTGAGCCTATTGTACAAATGCGTACGCCGGGTCCCAAACGGGGCGCTTGACGGCCGGCTGATCGAGAATCTTCAGGACGTCCTCGGGTACGTACTCCTTCTTGACGATGATGCTGTAGACGTTGGTGTCAAACCAGGAATCGTAAAGGGTCCAGAGGCCCTTATCGCCTTTGTCCTGGCCCCAGCTATTCTCGACGAGCCACTTGACCGGCG
>CAYZAH010000172.1:0-7538 GCA_964475805.1 uncultured Pirellulales bacterium
GTCCGGTTTTGGGAGGGGCCGAGGGTGAGATCCCCTTGGCCTACTCACCCTTGGTGTTCGCGGCTTTTAAAGAGATGGCGACCAGTGTGTTCTGTCACTTATAGTGCTCTATTACTCTTCGATTGATGGATAGAGCCGCCTCAGCTTTATCCTGGCATCCGCCGTGGTGAACTGCCAGTTCACTTTGGCCTGGGCTTGGTCGCGGCTTTTTTCCCAGGCGTCTGTTTCCTGTCGCAGGTTGTCCATGTTGTCGATTCGTTGTGACAGACACTGTCGGCTCAGGATGCCCAACTCGATCTCCGCCATGTCCAGCCAACTGCCATGCTTGGGCGTGTAATGGAACTCGAACCGCTCCGCCAGACACTTGGCCTGGGCCGGCTCAAACGCCTCATACAGCGAGGCGGGCGAATGCGTGTTCAGGTTGTCCTGCACCAGCACGATGATCTCGGCGTCCGGATACACTTGGTCCGAGAGCTTGCGGAGGCATTGGGCATAATCCTTCTTCGTTCGTCGATCCGTCATTTCGACCTCTCGCCGACCCGCCAACGGCTCAAAGATCATGAACAGGTTGGCCACGCCGTTGCGCACATACTCACAGTCATAGTGAGCCACCTGCCCCGGAACGGCCGGCACGGGGCTTCGCACCTCGCCGATCAGTTGCTTGCTGGTCTCATCCAGGCACACCACCGGACGCTTGGAGTCATACGGCCGCTTGTACACTTCCAACACATCCTCCATCTTCCAGACAAACTCGGCGTTGGCCTTTGGGGGAATGCACCATTGCTTGCTCAACCAAGGCTTCAGTTCGTTTTTTTGAGCGTCCGACGCACCGTCTGGTACGAGATCTGATCGACGTACTCCAACTGAACCATGCGGTCGGCCAACAACCGCAACGTCCAACGGCTCCGACTCTCGGGAGGCTCCTGGCATGCCAAGGCCACCAGATGGGCTTCCCCGTCTCCATCCAGCCTTCGCGGGTATTGGCGGCGAGGCTGGCGACGTTCCAGAGCCGCTTCCAGACCCTCTTCCACAAATTCCTTACGCACTCGCTCAACAGTCGCGCGCCCGACCTCCAGCGCTTCGGCGATGGCCTCGTCGTTCCAGCCGGGACGGCCAACGGTGACATCGGTCTTCAGAAGAATCCGGGCGTGCATCAGCTTTCGAGCGGCTGCCTTGCCTCGCGAAAGCATCCCCTGCAACATCCGCCGTTCTTCTTCCGTCAGTGTCACGATATACTTCTTCTTCATGGCGCGTCTCCTTACCTGGGTATACTCATCCCATCGGCGAAGAGACCGGAAAATATTCATCAAATCACGAGTAATGGAGCACTAGAACTCTTCACTTTGTACCAGTTGTGTGCACCACTCTGCAGGTTTTTGGGATTTCGTTCCAGGCTTTGTAGAGGTTGACCAGATGGTTCCATGACTCGATTGTCAGGGTGGTTACCCACATACGTTTTCACGATTCAACATCAACGGGTATAAAACAATCTTGCCCCCGTTGGCTTTCTGTCAACCGGTTAGCATGGCCCATCATCATAGCATAACCTGACTCATCATCGTCATCATAAAACAAGAGTCTTCCACATAGATCTATGAAGAATACAAATATCTCATCCCATCAAATCCCATATCCTATGGCCTTTCTTCTGAGTGGAAACGATTAGACATGTACTGGTTCGTCAACGAAATATTTGGCCTTATAAGAAAGGAAGTTTATAATCGAATGTATGGGTACGGGTAGCTTAAACGCCTATTTGCACAAGAGGTTCTCTATGACACGCGTTGGCTTGTTCTTTGCGATCCACGCCATCCTGGCGACTGCCACGTTGGCACAAGGTTTGGAAGAAGATCTGAAGGTCTCCCTTTCTTGGGGGTATCAAGCCCGCCGGTCCTCACCGCATTATATAGGGCTTTTGGTCGAGAACGCCGAGATCCGCGACATCGAAACACACGATCTGGAATCGAACGACACTATAACAGACGATTTCCTCAGAACGCATGCAGGTGGAGGCGATATAGACGCTGTGGAATTCACCCTTCGATATATCCCAAAACAAATTAAGACTATTGGGAATTTGCACAGTATTTGGGCGGCTCTCATTGCGAGCAGCGACACTAAAACCGTTCAACGACTCAAGCAAGATCCGGCTTATCGACCTGATTCGCGAAAACTCACGATCTGGATGGATGAAGCGGGCACGAAGGGATTCAGCGTCACTGTGGACCAGATGCTTGAAAGTAAGGTGTTCTGGATACCCTCACTCGGTGTTTACCTCACTGCAGGTGATAATCCGATGCCATTCACGGATCATTTAAAGGAGATTGATGCATACAAAGGCAAGCGTGTTTTGGAGCAGGTGCGGTGTGAGCCGGAGGCAACGTATGAACAGTACGCCGCACTTTGGGAGGATATGGGTAACCCGGCGTATCTGAACCGTCACATGATTCCTCCCGCCCATATCGTATGTGTCACGTGGGACAGCGCTCTATATAAATTCGGCGTCGACCGGAGGGCAGGCGTCTGGAATGATTACGGAAATCCGGACTGTTTTCGATTCTGGTTTGACTTCAGAGATTTGGCCAAAGGGATTGAAGGATCGTGGAAGAGCCAGCGGCTTTCCGATGGGCTGCCCGTCATCACCACAGTCATCGAGCATGAAGACTTGCGATATGAAGTTGAGCAATTTGCATATCCTCTAAACGGACCACCACCTGAAAGGCAAGGCGATATCCCAATGGTGTTTTTGCAGAAAGTCAAGGTCACGAACCTGCAGAACCAAAACGTGACGGCTTCCGTGAAGATGCATCATCGCAGGCAGTTCGATTCGGCTAATCTGGTGGAAATGACGTATCTCCGTGAGGGCGACACGTTCGTCTTCGAGGAGAAGACAGACCAGCGAATTCTATTTACGGTTGCCGGTTCCGACCGGAAAATCAGTCCTTCCGTAACGAAGCAAAATGTAGAGCGGCCGGTCGGGAAGACATATGGGATACAGTTTGATGCCGACCTGTCTTTTTCACTAGATGCGGATGCAAGCAAGGAGTTCATTGTCAAGCTTCCATCGCCGACGGTATCGCCCGAGGATCGTGAGAAGCTCATCAATTTGAAGTACGACACATCTCGTCGGGATACGTTAAAGTTCTGGAGCGATTGTCTTGCAAGAGGGGCACAATTCCAGGTTCCAGAAGAAGTGGTTAACAAGCTGTTTCGCGCCAATCTCTGGCATGCCTTGCGTCTGCCTCGGCGGCATGGCGGTAGCGAGGAGAATATAAGAATCGATCTGCCCTATTCCAACTTTGCCTACGATCAGCACGGCTCACCGTGGCCGGTCAACCAAGCGGTCTATGTAGACTACATGATCTACGGCCTGCGAGGATATTATGACATCGCGACGGAAGAGCTGCTGACGATGTTCCACAGTAACCAGCAGAGCGATGGCCGTATGGCGGGCTATGCGAACTGGGGTGTTTATACACCATCGATGATCTATGTAGTTGCGAAGAACTTTCGGCTATCCGGCGACCGAGAACAGTTCGGCCGGCTGTTGCCCTACACGCTCCGGGCGCTTGACTGGTGTCTCGACCAGATACACGGCGATCGAGACAATCAAAATCAGGCGACCGGTCTGATAGACTCGCCCTTGAATGACCTGACAGGCGAAGGCGTATGGGCCTTCACTCAGGCGTATGTCTATGCGGCCCTTGAAGCGTTGGGTAAGGCTCTGGAAGATATCGAGCATCCGAGGGCAAAGGAATGTCTCGACGCAGCCGCAAGCTTCCGCGAATCGGTGGAACGAGTTTTCGCCCGCGCGTCTGTGCGCTCGCCTCTGGTGCAATTACGAGACTATTCGTGGACGCCATACGTACCATGTGAAGCGACGAAATCGGGACGTTTGTTTGCGCAATGGTATCCCACGGACGTGGATACGGGGGCAACGCACCTTCTACGCCTTGGGGCATTGCCTGCCGATGGCGCATTGGCAGACTGCCTTCTGAATGACCACGAGGACAACTTGTACCTTCATGGTTGGGGTATGGCCAATGAGCCGGTGTATAATCCGCAGGCAACAGCCTACTTGCTTCGAGATGATCCGAAGGCGGTGCTAAGGTCATTTTATAGTTATATGACGTGCGCGTTTAGCCATTCAATGCTCGAGCCTGTGGAACATCGCTGGGGGTGGGGACAGTACTTCGGCCCGCCGAGCACCGATGGCGCCTGGTTTGAGTTTTACCGGAACATGCTGATTCGTGAGCTCGACGACGATGCATTGCTGCTCTTTCAGGCGACGCCCCGCAAGTGGCTGGAGGATGGAAAGAAAATCGAAGTCAAACGAGCGCCGACTTATTACGGCGAATTATCCATGAGCGTTGAGAGCAAGGCTGCGTCCGGCTGTCTGACCGCTCAAATAGAAATACCGAAGCGACGGCAGCTCGGACGACTCATTGTTCGATTTCGCCATCCGGAAGAAACACCGATACAGTCGGTCAGTGTCAATGGACAAAATTGGACCAATTATGATACTCAAAAAGAATGGGTTGTGATTCCGGAGCCCCACCAGGAATGCTATGTCATTATTGTTCATTATTGAAGAAGAGGAAGATTTATGAGACTCTTTACTGTGCTGTTCTTGAGTATTCTTCTCCCGCCTTTGGCCGGGCACACCCAGGAACAAATCACGCAGGTCACTGTATCGTTGGAAGATTGCTTGGGACCTATGGAGATCGACCGCATGGCACTTGGCCAGGGAGGTCTTTCAGCCGAGCCGATGTGGGACAGCCGCATTGCTGATATCCGCGCATTGCAGCCGAGCATGATTCGCTTATTCATCCAGGAATATTTCGACCTTCTGCCTGGGCCGGACCGTTATCATTTCGATGTGTTGGATCGTTCAGTCGATACGATCCTTAAAGCCAATGCAGAGCCACTCATGTGCATCTGTTTCAAACCGCATGTGTTGTTTCCAGAGATTAATCAGGACGTTGTCGAGCCGAATGATTATGACCGGTGGGAGAGACTCATCTTCAATCTCGTTAGGCATTACAAGGATAAGGACGCGGAAATTCGATATTGGGAAGTCGCCAACGAGCCAGACATTGGTGAAAGCGGGGGATGCCCATATCGTTTTAAGCCTGAGAGCTATTTACGCTACTACAAGCACACAGTAGATGCTATCCTGCGAGCCGACCCCGATGCGCGCGTTGGAGGTCCGGCGCTCGCCAATGTCCGTTCACCTATTCTGCTGGCCCTTTTGGAATTCTGTGAGAGACAGAAGGTACCGCTGCACTTCGTTTCATGGCATATCTACAGCAGCAGTCCGCAACAGGTTCGTAGCACAATCGACTACGTCAATGATCTGCTGAAGAAATATCCGAATGTGAGCCCTGAGACTTTTCTCAACGAGTGGAACATGGATCTATCCAATCCCCCAAAGGACCCGCGTTTCCAGCCATGTTTCATCGCTGAAGTCATCTGGCAGATGAAAGAAGCCGGACTGGATTACTCATGTTATTACCATATCCGAGACTATCATGTTGCGTTCGAGCCCTTTGCCAAGTTCATGTCGCCAGGCGGCACGGTGTTTATGTACAAGTGGTGGAATCGCCGACCCCAGTATGACGGCTTATTCGACTATCAAAACACGGTCCGGCCAACGTACTTCACTTTCAAGCTGATGTCGCGTCTCACGGGCGAACGTTTGCGTCTGACTTCCGACAGCGAACTGGTTCACGGATTGGCAAGCTGGGACGAGCAGCTACAATTGTATAATGTGCTTATCTGGAATTTTTCATCATCGCCCGTCAGATTGGAGCTTGACTTCGCCGGCGTTGCCTCCGATCTTCTGGCGAGGCCGATCGCGTTGGACGCCGCTTCAAGCAGTAGTGACGAAAACTCCCGGCTCAGAATAGAACATCCCGTTGAATTAAGTCCTGGTAGGGCGAGCACAGAAGCTCAGCTTGAACCGTACGGAATCAGATTCTGGTCGCTCGAACGGCACAAATGACCTGAGGTAACTCCAGCAAAAGATAGCCGTAAAGGAGACGTAAAGTGCGTAAGAAAGCAAAGGTTTATCGCGACTCTCAGGGTCAGAGGTTCGTATTCGTCTGCTCCCTTTTGCTCACAGCAATCCTGTCCGCCAGTAAGACAAACGCTGCAAGTGCTTCCGTCAGCGAAGATATCGCGGTCGCGCGCTTGTCGGAAGAGGTGCATAACAAGGGTTGGATTGTCTTCAGCGCGGCGACCGATAAGGGGGACTGGGATCTTTTTCTCATGCGTCCCGACGGCTCGGACCGGCGGCGGATCACAGATACCCGCAACTACAATGAGGCGGGGGCTCGGTTCTCGTCCGATGGAACGAGACTGCTCTATTATCGGCTACCTGTTACTGAGAAGATTGACAACAACATGTACGGCACTTATGAGCTGATCGTGGCAGATCCAAACGGCGCCAATCCAGTGATCTATGGGAACCGTTTCAAATGGGCTTCATGGGGACCGGACAGTCAGCATGTAGCATGCCTGGATATCGGAGGCATTCAAATCATCGACCTTGCAAGCAGACAGGTCGTGAGAGAACTGCCCCGCAAAGGGATGGTTCAACAGCTTGTTTGGTCGCCTGACGGCAAGTGGTTTGTGGGCACAGCTAACGGTCTGGGAATCGCCTGGACCATCGGCAGGACCAATATCGACACAGGACAAATCAATGTCGTAAGCGAAACGGACCGCTACAACTGTACGCCGGACTGGCTGGGTGATTCCGAACGTATTATTTACTCACGCGGAATCGTGCCCAATTCTGCGGGCTGGGCGCAGTTATGGGTGGCTGACGGCAGCGGAAGTCACAGGCGACTGCTTTACGCTGAAGAAGGTCGCCACATTTATGGCGGCTGTATCTCTCCCGACGGCGGGTACATTTTGTTTACACGCAGCAGAGAAGACCTCGGTAAGGTGGACAATTCGCAAACGACCATAGCCGTCATCCGATGGGAAGATACACCAATGGTTCACCGAGACAGTGAGTCTTTGCGTGTTGAATATCCGGATGCGCGAAGCGGGCCATTGCTGGACCTGTCGTGGGGTTGGGAGCCGCATTGGACCTACAATCAGGTCGCACCTGCAAGTAAGTGATTCCCGATATAGGTTCAAATACGGACAAGATGTTCTTTGACGTATCCACGTTACGGCGTATCAACCACACTTCGTCGCTCATCTGAGTAGCCCTTCGACTTCAGATGCATTGTCCTCGACATCGTGGAGAATATGAATAAGTCAATTCTTTGCTCAATTACATGGCTCTTCTTGTGTTTCATACCACATGAGGTGTTGGATCTTGAAGAAACTCGTTGAAATTACGATACAGTCTTGATATTATGATGTTTGAATTATGCAGGAGTCTCTCAGGAAAAATGTCAAGGTGTGCAGGAGCATCTTTTGTGAAGTCAAATGGGAATCCCGCTTCAGAATAAAGGAGGCGTATTGTGCGTAGTGCTCTGTCATAATTAAAGATTCGGATTGGCTTTTGACGATATATCCTCCAA
>CAYZAH010000173.1:0-2599 GCA_964475805.1 uncultured Pirellulales bacterium
AACTTATTCGCGATACATTTCGTGACGTTGCGGAAAAGTTCGCTCTGACGGTCGAAAATTGCCCCAAGTTTGGGGGATTCAATGCAAAAGAGCGAGTCGAAGGCGATTTTGAGAAAGGTTTGAAATATTATATCCTGGAAGAAAACGGCCGGGCTTGTGGTTGCGTCGCCCTTGAGAAGACGGGATCGGACGTATGTTATCTCGAAAGACTCGCTGTGCTGCCCGAACATCGAAACAAAGGTTTCGGACGGGCATTAGTCAACCACTTGTTCGAGCAGGCTGGTCAAATGGGCATCCGGCGGGTGGAGATAGGACTCATCTCCAAACACCGAAAGCTCAAGAAATGGTATAAGCAATTCGGGTTCGTGCAGAAAAGTACGAAGAAGTTTGACCACTTGCCCTTCATCGTCGCGTTCATGTATAAGGAATTGTCAGGGAGCTATTCTATGAACAGATTGGAGGAAAGAGGGACAGAAAATGATCGATGCTCATTCCATAAAGACCATGGCGTATGATTTAGGAGCCGTTTCAGAGGGACATACCAAAAAGGTGATGTTCTATACCGAATAATCTACTACGAAATGGAACTGATGAACGAATCCCAGTGAGGGATGTGAAAATGACTGAGCACACATTCTATATCGTCGACGTATTCGCCGAAGAAAAATATGCGGGCAACCAGCTTGCGGTTGTCCGAAATGCCGCAGATATTCTGGACGAGCAGATGCTCCGGATCACGAGAGAGATGAATTACTCTGAGACGACGTTCATTCTTTCCGACGGAGAAAACAACGGGGGCTACGATGTCCGGATCTTCACACCAGGAGCGGAAGTGCCCTTCGCCGGCCATCCAACGCTCGGAACGGCTTTTGTGATCCGCCATGAGATAGCTAAGCAGCCCGTCGATACGATCACGCTGAATTTGAAGGTCGGTCAGATCCCCGTCACCTTCAAAAAGACCGAGCAGGGAGAGGATATTCTCTGGATGAAACAGATCGAGCCGACCTTTGCCACGACGTTGGACGCCGAGCCGATTTCTCAGGTGCTTGGTATCGATCCACAGCAGATAGACGACCGATTCCCGATTCAGGAAGTCTCGACGGGATTATTCGCTCTCATCGTCCCGTTGAAGGGTCTGGACGCCATTAAGAGAATCAAGATCAACAAGGATAAATATTACGAGCTCGTTGAGAACATGACCGCCAAGGCTATCCTTGTATTCTGTCCGGAGACGTACCATGAGCAAAACCACCTGAGCGTGCGAGTCTTCTGTGATTATTACGGTGTGCCCGAGGACCCGGCTACGGGAAGCGCAAACGGGTGCCTGGCCGGGTATTTGGTGAAACACCGTTACTTCGGGAACGATCACATCGACATTCGAGTGGAACAAGGATATGAAATCGGCCGGCCTTCGTTGCTGTGCTTAAAAGCTCAGGATAAAAATGGAAGAATAGAGGTGAATGTCGGTGGGAAAGCTGTGATGATCGCTAAAGGCAAGCTACTTTAGGGACTCTTAAGATATCATATGAACAAAATGAAATACAAGTATCAAAAGGATGTACCGAAAGACCAGGTCGTAGCATTGTACGAATCCGTTCAATGGTCCTCGGCAAAGAAACTCGGCCTATTACTGAAGGCCCTGAAGAACTCTCATACCGTAGTGACTGCCTGGGACGGCGAAAAACTTGTCGGACTCGGCAATGCGATTTCTGACGGTCATCTGGTTGTGTATTATCCTCATCTGGCCGTACATCCTGAATATCAGGGCAAAGGTATCGGGACGGAAATCGTCAAGCGAATGCAGAAGAAATATCAAGGCTTTCATCAACAATCACTCATTGCGGATGGCAAAGCTGTCGAGTTCTATAAAAAATGCGGATTCGTCAAGGCGGGTAGTTGCCAGGCCCTGTGGATATATGAAGGACGCGATCATGATTAGATCAGAGCAATACAAAATATCGTTCGAATCAACGCTAAGAGAAAAGGGCGCCCATTTGGTTGGCTTTGCGAATGTTTCGATGTTGCCCAGCCGGGTAACGAGCGAATTGCCGAGGGCGGTCTCCATCGGTGTCGCTCTCGATCCTAATGTCGTCCGGGAAATCTCAAGCGGTCCTACGCGTCGATACTACGCCGAATACAAACGGGTAAACGATCTATTGGCATCGCTCTGCGAGCGGGCGGCGGGCATTCTCATACAGGCGGGCTATCAGGCCGAAGCGGTCAGGGCGACAACAGATAAGTTCGATCCCGTGAACCTCTCCACTCGCACCCAGCATAAGAGCGTCGCCACGCGGGCGGGCTTGGGATGGATCGGCAAATCCGCGCTGCTGATTACGAAAGAGTACGGGCCGGCGGTGCGCTTTGGCTCCGTGCTGACGGACGCCGAATTCAAGACGGCCGAACCTGTCGACGAATCTCATTGTGGCGATTGTCATCAATGCGTCGATCTCTGTCCAGCAAAGGCGATCAACGGACATAACTGGTGCCTCGGCGACCCGCGCGAGGCGATGTATAACGCTTTCGCCTGCCGGGACATGGCGAAAAAACTGTCGGGCGAACAAGGCATCGTCTCAACCATTTGTGGAATTTGCATCAACGC
>CAYZAH010000173.1:2699-7504 GCA_964475805.1 uncultured Pirellulales bacterium
GCCTTGGTTCCCAGGCCAATCGCGATGCTATCGACGTTGGTCAGTGTGATACCCTGATCCGCAAGGGTCTGAAGTGGGATAACCCACTCGGTCCAGGTGTCGATCTGCGCCGCCGCCGGATCGTCATGGACGACCACCACCGGGTTTCCGGAGCTGTTGGAAACCGCTACGTACAGCGGCTCGGCATCGTTGGTGACGATGCCGATATCCTGGTCCGCCCACTGAGCGCCGACGTTCCCTGTTGTCGTGACGTTCGTGAACACCGCCTGACACGTCAGAGCCGCGTCGTGGCTGGTCACCGCCAGGCCGACATAGACGTTCGAGCTCATCTGGATGTTCTCCGTACCCACCTGGGTCCACGTCGTACCGTTGGCCGAGCTTGACGCCGTAAAGTTGCCCGCAATGTCACGCTCGATCTTCACCCAGTACGGGGCTTCGACGTCGGCTGTCGTCGTGTCGGTGCTCACGTCGTCAGTAATGACACGCCGCTGGAAGGAGACGCCCTGCGCGGGGGTCACAACCATCGTCGCGTGCGCAGAGCCGGGATCGAGGCTCTCGCGAATCATCACGCCGGCCTTGGCCCAGTCGTTGGTGTTCTGAACGCTCTGGACCTTCGCGACAATCGAACCGACGCCCGTGAGCGTCTTGTAGGCGAAGTGGAACTCGTCCGCGACGTCCCAGATGTCGGTGCCGGTGCCGGCCACGGTATACGTGCCGGCGGGGCTTTCGGCGAAGCTGCCCGCCGAGCCGGGATAGCCTCTGAACCACAGAGACAATTCTCCAACGCCTTCTTCCGTCCAGTCACGGGACGACGTCAACGTCAGCATTGCCTCTGAATTCGTTACGCCGTCCGTGTTGTTGTAAGCCAGCGGCATGGATTGAGTACCGCTGTGGACGATTGTCTGCTCGGCATACGGCGGGAGCAGATAGCCGACCTGGGCGCCGTTGTCGGCAATGCCAAAGCCATCGATCCAATGCTGCCAAATGGTCTCGCCGGCTGCTTCGTTGTCGGTATAGTCCTCGAAGTTGTCCACAACGAGGAAATCGCCCGTCGTGAAGCTCCAAACGCTTCCGACCCACGGACTATTGGGATTAGCGTCATTGACCTCATTAACACGCCAGTAGTAGGTCGTATACCAGGTGAGCTTGCCAGGATCGTAGCTCTCGTCGCCAAGCGCTTTGGTGCCCTTGAACTCGGGCGAGGCGGCGGTCGCGTTCCTCACGGCGTCCTCATCCGTGCCGAAATACAACTCGTGCGAAGCAGCGTAATCGCCTGCTCCCCACTTGAGAACAGGCGTGAGTTTGACACCCGTCTCGCCGCTACGTGGATTCGGACTGTTGGCTTTGACGGGCAGCGCCAATGCCGCTTGCGGAACGATCTGCTTCGGTGTGGATGGACTTTTCCATCGCAGCTCTGCTATCGCGTTGTCCGTGTCCTCAAAATACTCCATCACCAGGGTATAGGTATTTCCCTCCACAAGATCGATTGTTGCGCTGTGTTCGATGGGGTATAGCGGAACCGCTTCCCACGAATCCACGAGCAGTTTTCCGTCTATCCATAGCCGGACGCCATCATCGGTCTTGGGGTAGAAGGTATAGGTCTCCGTATAGCCGGCCTCGATTTCGCCCGTCCATCGGATGGAAAAGTCATTATCGCCGACCGCCGGATCCGGCGCGTCACCGTCCATCCAGGTAAAGTTAATATCAGGGTCTGTACGGGATAGAACAAGCGTCTTGAGGTCTGTGCCCTGGTAGTAATCTCCTCGGATACCGCCACCAGCTTTGGCTGTCTTAAAACTCCAAACGTCGCCTTTATACGTGGCGGCGCCGTCGTACTCATCGACCCGCCAATAGTATCTCTTCTCATACTCAAGCATGCCGGGCTTGTAGGTCGTCGCTCCCGTCTGGTGGCCCGTGGTGGCGTTGGTCACGGTATCGAAATCATCGCCGAAGTAGACGGTGTGTATCTTGGCGCTGTGGCCGGCCGTCCAGCTAAGGGTCACGTCCGGGGCTACAAACTTGGCGTCGTCGGACGGAGAGGGGTTGTAGGCTGATTGGGGGGGCACGAGAAAAGTCCACACGTCGCCAGCATATTTCGTGCCGTCGGCGCTCACCTCATCAACTCTCCAGTAATACCTCGTACCCTGAACAAGACCGTCCGGATAGGGAAAACCGGGAAAACCGATTACATAGAACGTGACGGTCTGATTACCCTGCAACGTGTCGCCCGTCCCCGCCTCCACGTCGGCCAGACTCTCGCCGAAATACACGTCGTGCGAGACGGCGCCGGGGGCTGCCAACCAGCTAAGCGTCACCCATGTGTCTCCGTAAATGGCGCCGTCGGACGGGTTCGGATTCGCGGCCTTGTTGCTCGCTTCGAGCAAAGCCGTGGCCCACACACTAGGATCCTGCCAGCCGTTCCCGTCCGTCGAGTACCACGACACCTGTGAATCCCGGTCGCCGCCGTCGTCGTCGTCGTTAATCCATACGTCAAAGCCGATCAACTGGCCGGGCGTCGGGGCCTTGCCCATGATGCTCATCCACGGCAGCTTGACCTCGAGCAGGTAACCTTTGGCGGTTGTCGCGACGGCATACTCCACGCCTTCCAAACTCGGCTCTCCATTGTGGATGGCGCTGGGTGTCTCCAATATTTCATCGTTCCACCGAAAAGTATACTGGTGGTCATTCGTATCTACGCTGGTCCCTTTGCTGTTGTCACCATCGACGTAGATTTCGACGCTATCATCGTTCCATTTATTGTCGCCTCCCCCCGAATCGTTCGTTAGAACGTCGTCCGTCACCTCGACCAGGACGTAGAGAGCTTCCCAGTTCCAGACGGCGCGCCAGGTGCCCGAGCAATCCTCAGGCGAGCTGGGAGCGGTACCGACTTGACTGGTTTCAATGGATTGCTCCGTCGAGAAATACCATGTCTCGTCGACACTTCCGTCGAGCGCGGGCATGGTCCCTGGACTGGGAATGACCACGTCTTGAGCCTGGACTCCGTTCACCAGACTCAGCACAAAAAGAAAAGAAAATGAGTAAATAAGTCTTCTGAACATAGTACGCCTCCTTCAAAGGTAACGATTGATAATAATTTTCGTTGCACTACGCTCACTTCATCCTTGCTCAGGATGCTCGTTCACATGTGGCTGCCACCTCCTTTCTCTGGAAATCCGATCACCGATCAAAATAGAAAACCCACAATTCGCTACAAAGGATACGCGGATTTTCCGTGTGCATTTCACAAAAATACTCCTGAACGCTTGAAACCTTATAATAGCGCAATTTCTTCGACATGTCAATGATTTTCGCTGGCTTTGGTAGAATGCAATCGGCATTCGTCGGCGGATAGCGATCCATTTTCGCCGCTTGTCATTTCTGCCTGGGCCTGAAGGACGGAGAGGAAAGATCCAACCGCCAAGGAAGGACACGCTCCATTCCCGGCCAGATGTCCTGACTGCGCTGCGTTCCGGTCCTTCTCAAAAGCTACCTCTGCGGCGCATGACGCAACAGGTCTTTTTGGGCAATTAGGCTTACGGTACGAAGGCGTTTTCGTAGTGTCTAATTTGCGGCCGGGCTTCTTCGCCCAATACGATGGTCACGACGTCGAAACGTAAGGGACGATCCTCGATTTGGTGCGTTGCGAGGAAGTAGCGAGCGGCGCGGACCATTCGCTTTTTCTTGGTATACGTGATGGCGGACTCGGTCGGGCCGAAGTCCTCGTTCGCACGGGTCTTGACCTCGACGAAGACAAGCGTCCCGTCGGTATCGACCATAACCAGATCGAGTTCGCCGGTCTTGCAGAGGAAATTGCGCGTGACTGTTTTGAAACCCTTGCGTTTAAGAAATCTCTCGCAACGTTCCTCACCCCATCGGCCGAGCCGTTTCTTATCCGTCAACAGCCGACGCCTGGTCGGCAGGAATTCTCGTATGTCGAATCTCCCTCGTTCGCTCGTCATGAGCGCGCCCGCCGAATTTGATATCAAAGAGAGTGACTAAAGTTGAAAGCGACGTTGTTATACTTTAGCTCACTCCAGGCACTTCTGACTTTAGGCACTTCGCCTCAGCTACCTCGATATGGTATGGTCACTGTGCCGCTGAGCCAGTCTGACGGCCTTGCCGGTCCGCTGCCGGAGGAAGTAGAGTTTGGCCCGGCGTTTCTTGCCGCTGCGGATCGCCTTGATGTCCAGGACGTTCGGCGAATGGAGCGGGAAGATTCGTTCCACACCCTCATTATTGACGATTCGCCGGACGGTGAAGCTTTCGTTAATGCCCCGTCCTTTGCGGGAGATGACCGTCCCGGTAAAGATTTGCGTGCGCTCCTTGTCGCCCTCCTTGATCCGGCAGTGAACGTCCACAACGTCGCCAACCTCAAAGTGAGGGATATCACTCTTGAGACTCTTGCTTTCAACCGCGTCCAAAATCTCAGTTCTCACTGATGCATCTCCTGTCTATCGTCGTTTTTTTACCCTCGCCGCGTCGGCTTGCAGCCTGCTGCGACGAATCCGGTCCACTTATTGAATCCCTAATATTAGCGAGTCTGCATTCAGAAGACAAGCGTTTTTTCAAAAATTGCCCTTTTCGGCCCCGCAAAAGGCATTTCCACGCCGAAAAGCGATAGTTCGGGATGAGGCTACGGCCCATTGGAATTGACAAAACCCGTTTCAAGCGGTAGAGTACATGTTTCGCACGTGGTGCGATGGCTCCAATACGGGAAGGCATCATGAAGACGTATGAACAAATCAACGACCGGATCGAGTCGGGCAAGGCAGTGGTCCTGACGGCCGACGAGATCATGGACTACG
>CAYZAH010000174.1:0-7486 GCA_964475805.1 uncultured Pirellulales bacterium
CACCCGGCTCACGGCACCTGGAGGGATATGGGTATCTATCAGCGTCACCTGAGCAGCTTCAGTGAATCTCTCATTTTGAGCAATGGATATTTCGAGCACGGTTGTGTGAACTGCCATACTTTCTGCGGGAATCGTACGGACAAAATGCTCATCGGCATCCGCAGCGCGAGCTACGGCAGCTCGGCGTTGTTCGTTGATGGTGACAAAGTGCAGAAGATCGGAACAAAACTCGGCTATACCTCCTGGCACCCGAGCGGGCGGCTTGCTGCGTTTTCCGTTAATAAGGTCAGGCAGTTTTTTCATTCGGGCGCCGACGAAGTGCGGGACGTGATAGATTTCGACTCTTTGATGGCTTACTACCTGGTTGACTCGCAGACCGTTAAAACCAACCGGGATCTTGCTCGAAAAGACCGGCTCGAAACCTACCCGGCCTGGTCCGCCGATGGTCGCACCTTGTACTTCTGCAGCGCGCCGATAACGTGGCCCAACCGGACGGTCGTTCCCGGTTCTTTCGACCGGATCAAATACGATCTCGTTCGTATCAGCTACGATTTCGACCATGACCAGTGGGGCACGCTGGAATCGGTGCTTTCAGCGGAGCAGACGGGCCTGAGCATCCTCTTGCCGCGCGTCAGCCCCGACGGCCGCCGGCTGCTGTTCTGCATGTGCGACTACGGCTGCTTTCCCGTCTATCGCCCCAGCAGCGATTTGTACATGATGGACCTCGAAGCCGCTCAACAGACGGGCAAATATACGTACCGGCGGCTCGATATCAACAGCGATGAGACCGAAAGCTGGCATTCCTGGTCGAGTAACAGCCGGTGGATCGTCTTCAGCAGCAAAAGGGACAGCGGCGTATTCACCCGGATATACGTCGCCTATGTGGACGAAAACGGTAAAGTTTACAAACCGATCCGGCTACCCCAGAAAGACCCGACGTACTATGACTCATGCCTATGGACCTACAGCGTCCCCGAGCTTATCATCGAGCCAGTGCGCATAACCAGAGAAAAGCTGGGTAGGTCCGTGCGCGGGTCCCGAAGCATACCTATCAAGATGCCGATCACGATGGCGACGCCCAAGGTCGGCCAGCCCCCCGGAAACCAGGAACCGTGGCGCGTGGAACGCGAATAGGTCAGGCTTTCGCGTGCCAAAAGAATGCGGTCGCTCAAAAGCCTGAGATTGTTCCGCTTCGCTCACAATGACACTGTCATGGTCTTTGTCGCGATAGAGAATCGGGATCGTGTCACCCCAAGAAGCTCAGGATGATTTTTGTGTTAAGTTCCACCGCTCTCTCCATGTCAGCGATGTCGATGTGCTCGTCGGGTTTATGGCACATGGAGGGTTTGCCCGGACCGAAGATGACGACGGGCGCGCCCAGCGAAGCAAAGTAAGGACCGTCCGTGGTATAACCGATGGGGCTTGCCTTCTCAGTTCCAGTAGCCGTGCAGAGAGTCCTGACGAAATCACAATGGGGGTCGGTCTCGAGCGGCTGGACCTGGCGGAGTACCGAGACAGCCGCGTCGAATTGGGCATCGGCGGATTTTAGTCTTTCGAGGATTCGCTCCAGATCGGCGATGACTTGCCGATGATCCTGGCCGGGCAGCGTGCGGAAGTCTATCCCTATTTTGCATCTGTCCGGCACGACGTTCATCGCTTTGCCACCCTCGATGATATTGACGCTCCTGGAGCAGCCGCCCAACAACTCGTGGGGTTCGACGGTTATCTTGTAGCCGTCCAGCTCATTTAGAATCCGTCGCATTGACTCGATGGCGTTGACGCCCAGATCCGGCGTTGAGCTGTGAGCGGCTTTGCCCGTCGTCGTCACTTCGAGCCATAGCATCCCGCGGTGAGCCGTCACGAGCGCAAAATCCGTCGGCTCCGGGATGATAGCACCGGCCACTTCCGGCAGTTGGCCGGCGTGGTTGACGAATCTCTGTGCTCCGCAACTATCGGTTTCCTCCCCGGCGGTGGCGGCGAAGATAAGATCTCCGTGTAATGGTGTGCCGGCCTCGACGATCTGGCGGATAGCCATTACAACAGCGGCGGTCCCGCCCTTCATGTCCGTCGTGCCTCTGCCGTAAATCTTGCCCTCGGCTTCCACGGCGCCGAAAACCGGGTACGTCCAGGCCGCTTCGCCCGGCGGCACCACGTCGAGATGACAGGCGAACAGCAGCCCGGCCTTGCGGCCGGTGGATTTCAGGTGCGCGACGACATTCGCTCTGTCTTGCGACCACGTATCGACGCGGGATTCTATGCCCGATTGGTGAAGGAACGCCGAAATGACTTGGGCGGCGGCTAACTCGCCCTTTTCCGGCGTACTGTCGGCTTGAATAAGTTGTTTTAAGAGAGTTTTCATAATCAAGCAAGTATAGAGGCGCGAACGCGAAAGAAAAACAGAAAAATTATGTTGCGGCCGGAGACGATCGCGGAGATACTATATGGCTCGAAACTCTTAACGCTGACGCAAAGGAGCGTAAATGGGACCTGTACTGAATGGGCTTCTCAAACTTCAAAGTGTTGAGAACCGCCTCCGAGCAGAAAAAGCCAAGCTGACCCGCTGCCGAAGAAACGTGGTCATTCAAGAGAATCTGATCCGAAGCCTTCAAAATGCTCTCGAAGCCAAAAAGGAGGAGGTCGAGCTGACCAAAGTCCAATTCGATCGCCTGGAGTTGGAGATCAAGTCGAGAGATGAGACGATAGGCAGACTGAGGGCTTCGCTTAACAGCACAAAAACGAACAAAGAGTATGCCGCCGTCCTGACCCAGCTCAATACGACCAAAGCCGACAACTCGAAAATTGAGACTCAAACGCTGGAGTTGCTGAAGGACATCGAAGCCGACGAGGCCGAGTGCAAAGACATCCAGAAGCAGATAGACGAGCAGAAAGCGACACTTGAGGAAAGACGAACCGAGAGCGAAGCCCTCGCGATCAAGTACCAGAAGGAGATAGACACGATCCAACTGGATTGGGATCGAGCTGCTCAGGCGGTCTCTCCCGAGGCTCTGGAGACGTTCAGGCGGGTGGCGGAAACATACGATGGTCAGGCCGTCGCGCTGGTCGAGCAGGAGGGCAAGAAGGGCGCCTACAGTTGCGGCGGCTGCTTCATGGGCATCACCGCCGAGTGCGTCAATCTGCTGATGACCAAAGACGACATCATTCGCTGCCCCAACTGCACGAGGATACTTGTCCTCGGCAACTCAGACGAGGCGTAGAAGCCGGAAACCGAGGTGGGGAATCGCGGTGCATTCCGTATCCGGCTGGGCACATTTCATTGCGAGGAACGAGCACAGTGCTTGAGGAAATCGTTGCTCATATAGACGGGGGCAGTCGAGGTAATCCTGGTCCGGCGGCAGCGGCTTTTGTCCTGGCGGACCGTAAAGGAGCTCGGCTGGAGGCAAAGGCGTTTTTTCTGGGCCGGGCGACCAACAACGTCGCTGAATATACGGCTCTCGTAAAGGCCCTCGAAGGCGCCGAGCGGATGGATGCGAGTCAAATCACGGTCTTTGCGGACAGTGAGCTTCTTGTCAGGCAAATCAATGGGGAATACCGGGTCAAGAGCGAGCAAATCCGGCCACTCTATGAGCAGGCTGTTCAATTGCTCAGCCAATTCCGAAAATGGACCGTTCGGCACGTTCGCAGAGAGCGGAACAAGGAGGCCGACAAGCTGGTCAATCAGGCCCTCGATCTCGGCCACGACGTCGAGGAAGCGCAGGATCGCGACTCGAACCAGGGTGAGCCGATCCGACTGGGCGTGCTCATCAGCGGCGGTGGAACGACGTTGATGAATATCCTCGAACAGATCGAGCAGGGCCGGTTGAATGCGAAAGTGGCCGTGGTCATTAGCTCGCGTTCGACGGTAGCGGGAGTCGAAAGGGCGAAGAACGCCGGGCTGAACGTGAAGATCATCCGGAAGAAAGATTATTCCAACGTCGACAAATTCAGCCGGCACATCGAGGACGAGCTTGTGGCCGCCGGCGTCGATCTTGTCGTACAGGGTGGCTGGCTTTGTCTCTGGAAGATACCCGCGAGGTACGAAAATCGCGTGATGAATATTCACCCCGCCCTGCTGCCCAGCTTCGGCGGCAAAGGCATGTGGGGCCATCACGTTCACGAAGCGGTGCTGAAGGCAGGCTGCAAAGTGAGCGGCTGCACTGTTCATTTCTGTACGAACGAGTACGATAAGGGGCCGATCATCGTCCAGCGAACCTGTGAGGCCAGGGATGACGATACGCCCGATACATTAGCCGCCCGAGTCTTCGAACAGGAATGTATTGCCTACCCGCATGCCATCGAGCTGTTCGCCGAAGGTAGATTGCGCGTCGAAAATGACATAGTAAAAATAGCAAAATGAAATGTATTCACTGTCAAGCCATTATGCGGCCGGGAATAGGTCAGAGCTCTTTTGCGTATTGCCAGGAATGGATGTCATGTAACGATTTGCATTGTCCCTGCCTGTGTATATTGATAATCCGAGGAAGCCCATTTTAAAAAAGCAGATAATGGGCACCATTCAGGATATAATCCAAACCTTTAAGTGGAAAACCCATCAGTTTATCCTGATCGCACAATGCAGAACATCAGATCAGAATATTATGTCTTGAGTGGATTAAAAAAGGGAAATTTATGAAAAAATACGGAATTCCTATAATGATGAGTATCGGTCTATTACTCAGTTCCATTCCACCAATGAAGGGCGATACCTTTAACGAAAAGATTGGGCACTTGAAAGAAGCCCCTTGTCCATTTCCACTACCCGAAGGATTAGTTTTAGGTCGGAATTTCAAATTCGGGTATGTGACTGTTCCCGAGTTTCATGAGAAACCGACCGGTAAAACACTCCAATTGGCCGTGGCCATCTTTCCGAGTACCAGTGAGCAACATGCGCCTGACCCTTTAGTTATGAATACAAGCGGACCCGGCAAGTCCAACATGGATAATTTTGTGCCTGGTGTTGCTGCTATGCTTGGGGAGATCATTTTACCGGACAGGGATATTGTAATCATTGAATTGAGGGGATTGCGTTATTCGAAACCGTTCTTGATGTGCGAAGAAGTATTCGAATCGCGTAAATCCACGATGGGGATGAATCTCAATCCGGAAGAGACAAAAGCGATAATACAGAAGGCCTTAAAAGCATCTCTGGATCGTTTTAAAAGAGACGGAGTTAATTTGTCGGCGTTCAATAATATTGAAACTGCCGCGGATATTGCCCTGATAATGTCGGGGCTTGGATATGATCAATTCAATATTGTAGGCTCATCTGCCGGTACTCTGGTGGCCCATCATGTTATACGTGATTATCCCGAACGTATACGTTGTGCTATTATGGATGCCGGACTACCTATTGATCCGACGATTACGAGAGATATGGTCCCTAATATGATTGACGTATTGAAACGCTATTTTGAAGAATGTCGTACGGATCGGGCTTGCCAATCGGCCTATCCCGATTTAGAAAGACGATTTCTCAACCTCCTTGATTCCCTCAATCAAAATCCGGTCACGTTGCCTCTTAAGGATCCTCAGACGAATGAAGAAATGAATTATGTTCTTAATGGGTATCGTATGGCTGGATTTGTTTCGATGTCGATGTATTTTACGACCCAAATTCCCTCTCTGATTGGTAAAATTCTGGTTGGGGACTACAGCGAGATCAAGGAGCACGCACAGTCTATGCTGACGCCGAATTATTTCGCGGACGGCTTGGGACACACCATCTTTTTAAGTGAGGCAGGAAATTATTCATCTTCTGACATCAAGATAGATCAAGCCTATTCGGTTTTTTCGAAAGGTGTTACATGCTTCGGAATCGGTGGAGAATATGAATTATACGTCAAAGAGGTATGGAATATTCCAGGCCTCGATCCCAAAAGAATTCAATATCCAAAACAATACGATGTTCCGGTATTGGTTCTCAATGGTCTATATGATCCTGTCATCCCGCCGAAGTATGACGCCGTAATGAAAAAGCATTTGAAAAATTGTTATATTTACCGATTCGACGGAATTCCACATTCCGTTTTTGATAACGCGACTGAATGCGCACTTCCTATGATGCTTGAATTTTTGCAAAATCCTGCAAAAGCACCAGATGGTCGTTGTGTGGATAATTATAAATTAACTTTAAAGACCTTGCATCATCCGTAGTCGGGACGATTCTCATGAAGGAGCCGTCCCCCTACCATGTATGTGCAACAGGTTTTATTCGTCGATAGCTATTCGGATTTCGCCACGGCGGCTTCGCTTTCGGCCGGTTCGGCTTCGGCGCCCTTGAGGCTCAAGTGCTCCTCGTCCTGGACGTCGATCTTGACAACGTTCTTGCCTTTGAACTTGCCAGCTAACACCGATTCGGAAAGCGGGTCTTCGATGTAATGCTCGATGGCCCTTCGCAGCGGCCTGGCGCCAAACTCGGGATTAAAGCCCTTGTCGATGAGGAACTCCTTGGCCCGGTCGGTCAGCTCCAGCTTCAAGCCGTGCTCGATCAGCCGTTTGAACACCTTCGCCAGCTCGTAGTCGACGATGGTCTGCAAGTTCTCTCTCGTGAGCGCCTTGAAGACGATAGTATCATCGAGCCGGTTCAGGAATTCGGGCCTGAAGTGACGCTCGACTTCCTTCTGGAGGATGTCCTTCATCTTTTCGTAGTTGGCTTCGGGGCTTTTCTTGCCGAAACCGAAGCCGGACTGGTTCTTAATGAGATCGGCGCCGATGTTGCTGGTCATAATGAGAATGACGTTCTTGAAATCGACGCTTCGTCCGAAGCTATCCGTCAGGCGGCCCTCGTCCATGATCTGCAAGAGCATATTGTAAACGTCCGGGTGGGCCTTTTCGATTTCATCGAGGAGCAGGACGGAATACGGCCGGCGCCGGATGCGTTCGGTTAACTGGCCGCCCTCTTCGTAGCCTACGTACCCGGGAGGAGCGCCGACGAGCCGGCTGACGTTATGCTTTTCCATGAACTCGCTCATGTCCAGACGGATCAGGGAGTTCCTGTCGCTGAACATAAACTCCGCCAGCGCCTGGGCAAGCAACGTCTTGCCGACGCCACTGGGTCCGAGGAAGATGAAGCATCCCATCGGACGATTCGGGTCCTTGAGCCCGCTCCGGCTGCGCCGGACCGACTTGGCCACGGCGTTGATCGCTTCGTCCTGAGAGACCACGGTTTTGTGCAATTCAATCTCCAGCTCGAGAAGCCTCTGGGTCTCTTTCTTCTCCAATTTAGTTAACGGCACGCCGGTCATGTTACTGACAACCTCAGCGATGATCTCGTTATCGACGACACCCGTCGCCTCTTTGTTTTCGTCGTACCATTCCTTATGCAATTCCGTTTTTTCATCCAGAAGCTGCTGGGCCTCATCCCGGAGCGCCGCCGCCCTTTCGTAGTCGGCGTTGCGGACCGCTTCGTCCTTTTCCCGCTGCAGTTTCTCGATCTTCTCTTCTATCTTCGTCAGGTCCGGCGGAGGTGTCATGTTCTTCAGTCGCACTC
>CAYZAH010000175.1:0-7480 GCA_964475805.1 uncultured Pirellulales bacterium
CAACATAAATGGGGCTGCCCGTTTCATGCCCGCGCCGCCCTTATTTCCGCCCTTTCCCCAAATTTTCTGTAAGTTTCGACTGGACGGCAAGTCTAATATGGTAGCCATGGCCGAGACGACTGAGGATGAACGTTTGGTCGGACAATTCAATCGAGGCGACGAATCTGCTTTTGACAGTATTGTCGAACGATACGCCGCCGACGTTGCGGCTCTGGCGAATCGGCTGCTCGGCTGGCCCGGGGACGTCGAGGAAATGCAAAAGCAGGTGGACAGAGCCGCCTTCACGCTCGTCTACCAGGCCGACCGTCTGTACCGGGAGCTTAACCAGACCGGCTCGGCTGTCGAGGCGTACAATCGCGTGATCCGGCTATTCCCAGAGAACCGATGGGCAAAAGTCGCCAAGCAGCGCCTGGCGGAAATCGAAAACGAGCAACTGGTCAGTTCCGATGCTAACGCCATGCCGAAATCATCGACAGGAAACACATCCAAGACCGGAAAACCAGCTTCTAACGGGATGGACGAGTACGAATATGCGATGATGATGGAGGCGGACTATGGTCGGATTGTTGACCTGCAACCGCCTATCGTCTCAGTCATCGGCAATTAGAACAACGCAGGACAGCGGTCGGGAGGCTGTAGGAAGGATGGGCAGGTTTCCGCCGTAAGGCGTCCTGAGGACTGCCCATGCGGTTCAGGTTGTGCCGGGACAAATTCAGCATGGGCAACAAGTTGCCCATCCTACAATTCTGTGTGGTACGAGATGGATTGCGCGAGGTCTCGCGGGCAAGCAGGGTGAGCCGTAGGGGCAGGCCCGTGTGCCTGCCCAGGGCGACCACGCGGGGCCGCCCCTACGAGCGCCGATCCTCAAACAGTCAATTGTCAATTTATGCCCGAGGTATAGTCGATAGTCAATGTTTGAAGTGTCGCTTGCCGGTGAAGACCATGGCAATTCCGCGCTTGTCGGCGGCGGCGATGACCTCATCGTCCTTCTTCGAGCCGCCGGGCTGAACGATGGCGACGATACCCGCCTTGGCGGCGTTGTCGACGTTGTCCGGGAACGGGAAGAACGCATCCGAGGCCATCACACAGCCTTTGGATTCGTCGCCGGCGTGCTTGAACGCGATTAGGCCGGACTCGACACGGTTCATCTGCCCGGCTCCGACGCCCATGACCTTGCGATTTTTGACTAACACAATCGTGTTGCTCTTGGTGTGTTTGGCGACGAGCCAAGCCATTCTCAAGTTCTCGAACTGGTCCTTCGTCGGTCTGTTCTTGGTCGGATAGGACAGGGCGTCCGGCTCCCAGCCGACCAGGTCCCGTTTTTGCAGGAGCATACCGCCCACGATACAGCGGGCGTCGAACTCGCCGGCGTCAATTTTACTTCTGTCGATAGGTCCGGTTTCGATCAGCCGGACACGGCTGCCCCACGCCTTCAGCGTCCGAATGATCTCGACGGCGTCCTCATCGAAATTCGGTGCGACAATCACCTCGGCGAAGAACCCGCTGGCACCAAGCGCCTTGCCGAACCGGCTGAAGGATTCCATAATCGTCTGGGCTAACTCGACGTTCACTTTTCTGTTCAATGCGATAATCCCACCGAACGCGCTGACCACGTCGCCTTCGTAGGCCTTTCGGTACGCGACACAAATGTCGTCGTCTATGGCACAGCCACACGGGTTGAGGTGCTTGACCACGACCGCGGCCGGCTCGGCAAATTCCTTGACCAGCTCGAACGCCGCGTTGGTATCCATCAGATTATTGAAGCTGATCGCTGTACCGCCATCCAACAGAGTGCCACCCGCAACAGAAGTCTCATTGCTGGACGGCAGCTTGTAGAATGCTGCGCTCTGATGTGGATTCTCCCCATAACGCAGTCCCGTTTCCTTTCTGAGCGAGATGGAAACGGTCTCCGGGTATTCAACGCTTGCTCTGGCGTTGAGATATTTCGCTATAGCGGCGTCGTATGAAGCGGTCAAGCCAAACGCAATCCGTGCAAAATCGCTTCGCAACTCTTCGCTCACGGCCCCCTTGTGTTTCTCCATCTCTTTGATGACCTGGTCATACTGGCCGGGCTGCGTCACGACGGTCACGAATTTGTGATTCTTTGCCGCCGAACGAATCATGCTCGGCCCGCCGATATCGATATTCTCGATGGCCTCGGCGAGCGTGCAGTCAGGGTTGGCGACGGTTTGTTCGAATGGGTAGAGATTCACGCAGACCAGGTCGATCGGTTCGATGCCGTGCTGGCTCATCGCGGCCATGTGCGCTTGTTTGTCCCGCAGCCCCAGCAGCGCGCCGTGAATCTTGGGATGCAACGTCTTGACCCTGCCGTCCATCATCTCCGGAAAGCCGGTCACCGATTCAATCCCGATGACGCTCACACCGGCGCCGGCCAGTTGCTTGGCCGTCCCGCCCGTGCTGATAATCTTGACGCCTAACTTGCTGAGTTTCTTGGCGAAATCGACGACGCCGCTCTTGTCCGAAACGCTCACCAACGCGGTCTTGATCTTCACATCCATGGACGCACATCCTCCTTTTGCTGATTTACGAAAAAGCAGATTCTCTAAAGCAATAGTCTATGCCCGACCCTCGATTCAGCGGGATTCGTTTATTCAAGCGGCTGCAGACAGGCCATCCGGCCTTGCGTGTCGGAGATGTACATCTTATCATCCGTCGTGTTGGCGGCAAATCTTGACACCGGCGCGAAATTGACGGTGTACAGCTTCTTGCCCCGGGCATTGTCCATCACCGTCAATGTTCCGGCCTCAGTCATGATGTAAGCACGGGTCCCGTGTTCAGCCAACAAATCGACCCCGCCTGGTACCGACCACAGTCGGACGCCGGTCTCTTTGTTGATCGCCGTAACGCCTTTGTTGTGAACCGGCTGATACACGACTTCCTGGGTGACGAGAGGAGACCGATCGAGTTCCGCCTCCGTCTGGTATTTCCAAATAAGACGTCGATGTTCGGGCAAGCCGACCATGTCCACACGATACACGTTCGTGTCCTTACTGGCAAAGAACAGCGATGCGAAGTCCCTCACGACGGGTCCGGCTATTTCCTCAGAAGCGTTGAACTGCCAAAGCCGGACCGGCTCGTTCGGTGTGATACAGATGACGTTACCGGCATTCGTCGCAAAAATGACCAAAGAATCATCGGCGAGAACCGACGTTATCAGCGAATCGTTGTCGGCGGACACCTCGAAAACCTGCACTTTATCGTCTACTCGCAGTGCATGTAGACGGTGATCGACGCCCGCGACGTAGAAGAAGGTGTTGTTACGAGCCGGCGGGCACGTCGCAGGGAATCCGAGGTCCGTGCTGGACCGTTCCGTTCCCGTCTCGGCGTTCATTTCGATCAGCCGGCTGCCGCTTACGTAAATAAGCTCGTCCTCATAGAGCCTGAGGCCGCCAACCAGGGGACCCGCCGGCTCGGACGTCTCGCCGAAAACGATCTTCCCGTTTTGCCTGTCCAGGGAGATGATGTAATCGTGGCTGGAAATCACATAAACACGGTTGCCGAGAACGAGCAGTCGCTTGACGCTCTCTCCTGTCTTCATCGGCAAATCGTTCTCCCACACCATTTTCAAGTTCGCGTGCCTGAGCAGTTCCGGTGAGATCAGCCCGCGCGAATTGCTCTCCACAGCCAAGCCGTTCTGGACAATGCACAGAACAAGCGCGCCCATGAGCGAAATAACCGTGTGTCTAAACATTCTTAGCATTCTGTTGGCTCCTCACAAAGATTCGCTTTTCGTCACCACAACTTGTCGCCCAGACGACGGCTTTCTTTAAGCAGCACAGGCTTCTCTCACGTAAGCTCAACATAGTCCGCCAGATCGACGTTGTGCTCATTTTCAAATTTCTGCATCTGCTCGATGCGCTCGATATCGTCCTTTATTCGATTGACCAGCTTAAAAATGTACGGCTTGCCGTCTAAGCGGTTTTTCAGGTCGTCGAGCATCGGCTCCCACGTCCCACCGTACAACTGGCTCTTGAGAATCACGAGCATGCGATATTCATCGCTCAAGCCGGCGACGTAATTCTCTACCGACTTATCAACGCTTGTTTCGAGGCTCTCGTTGCCTTTATCGCTCGGCTCGCCCATCGGCCAGACCTTGCCCCGTTAGGGAATCCTTCAGTCGTCTTACAGCCCCGTCGGGAAGCTCCTTACGGGGATCATTAGACCAGGATGCTAACCGTGTTTCAAACCGAATGCAATAAATTTTCGCAAATTCCTTTGTTTTGGCCTATCAGTAAGGGATTGAATCTACGGAGTCTGGGCTTGCGCCCAGGCGCATCGATGCCGCACATGTGCCGCTTGCGTTCTCAGAAGCTCAAATATTTCCTCGCCTTGTCGAGCCTCATCCCGACCTTCCCCACGTCGCGGATGGAACGGATTCGGCTTTGCTTTCGTTGGTCCAATATTCGCTCCACAGTGACCGGCCCAAGCCCGGGCACTTTCAGCAGCGATGATCTCGGCGCGTGATTGACGTCCACCGGGTAGAAGCCAGGATGGTTAGCCGCCCAAGTCTCTTTCGGATCAACAGTTAAAGATAGGTTCCCACTTGCCTCGAAGGCGATATCGGATTCCGCGAAGCCATATTTGCGCACGAGAAAATCGACCTGGTACAACCGGTGCTCTCGCATGAGACTATCCGCCTGCCCGTCAGGCTCGACCTGCTCACCCGCGATGGACTCGTCTCCCAACCCCTTCTGATACGCGCTGAAATACACCCTGTGCATCTTCAATCGTTCGTATAAGCCGTACATATACTTCACGATTTGCGAATCTTGTTCCCCCGCGGCGCCTACGATGAATTGCGTCGTCTGCTTGACTCGCTGATACCGCGAGCCCCGTGAGGTCAGCCTGCTGATGAGCTTGATCGGCTCGATGATGTCTTTGATATAGTCCTTTTTCTGCGAGAGTCTCGCCAGAGATTTCTCGCCCGGTGTCTCGATGTTCAACGACACGGCGCTGGCCAATGAGACGGCCTGCTCGACCGCCGCATCGCTGGCTCCGGGGATGATTTTCAGATGAATGTAGCCCTTGAATCCGTGTTTCCTGCGGAGCAGACCGGCGACGCGGTTGAGCCTGTCCATGCTCGCGTCCGGCGTCCCGGCTACGCCCGAGCTAAGAAACAAGCCGAAGACCTTTCGCTGGTTGTAGTAATCCAAGAATACCCTGGCTGTCTCATCCGGGGCCAGACTGCACCGGCGAACGTCCATCTGCTCTCTGAGCGGACAATATTTACAGTCGTTGGTGCAAACGTTCGAGAGGAGCGTTTTGAACAATACGCTTTTTCCGCCGCTGGGCAGCGTGATCGGATAGACCCACCTGCCGTCGTCGCCTCGCGTTCGATGCTCATCCTTGCTCGTAGCACAGGCGCAGGCGAGGTCATATTGCGCATCGGCGCTGAGGATCTCCAATTTCTCCTGCGTGTTCGGTCTGGAAATGATCCCAACCATCGAAACCTGCCGTCATCACCCTCTCCTTGCTTTACCGGTCCTATGCTGCCTGACTTTTTGTGTTATCCTTTCGGCGTTAGCCGCCAAGACAAAGATTACAAGCCAAACGACAAAAAGTAAAGCGACAGCTTCCACCAAAATGCCGACGAGAAAGAGCACGGCGGCGAGTCCCGCCACCACCATCGTCGCGAACAAAAGCGGCCCGGCCAAAGCTTGTGTCGTCTTCTTAACATCCGCTTCCTGGTCCTCGTCCCATCTTCTCAAGACGGCAGCGGCTCCGCGGGCCTCATCCCGGGGCACCGCCACGTGGATGACGTGCGTCGTTCGCCCACGGTAAGGAATGATGGCCGGATCTTCCAGCGTCGTTGGGTTGAATCCCTCCTTCCGCAGAAGCCCGAGCACGATCTGCAGCGATTCTTCACTCGCTTTGTAAACCACAACGTTGTCCATGGCATTCCCTTGTCATTGCGAGCCAGCCGAAGGCTGGCGCGGCAATCTTTTGACCGGGCTATTTGTGAAACGCCATCCTACTCCGCTTGAGTCGCGGCTTGCGCCTGGCCCTTGATCACCGACGTGGCAGACTTGATCACGCCCGCGATGTCCGCGAGGTTCGTCGGTATGATGATCGAGTTGTTAGTCTTGGCCAGCTTCCCAAACTCGTTGAGGTACTGCTCCGCAACCCGCAGATTCACGGCGTTGATACCGCCTTCTTCGTTTATCGCAGAGGCAATCTCCCGAATCCCGTTCGCAGTCGCCTCGGCGACTTTCAGAATCTCGACGGCCCGGCCTTCCGCCTCGTTGATCCGTCTTTGCTTTTCACCTTCCGAGCGGGCGATCATCTCCTGTCGATCCCCCTCGGCGCGGTTAATTTTCGCCTGCCTGTCGCCTTCCGATTCTGCAATCGTCGCCCGCTTCTCACGCTCGGCCCGCATTTGCTTTTCCATCGCGTCTTTGATGCTTTGAGGCGGCATAATATTCTTCACCTCGTATCGCGTCACCTTAACACCCCACGGATCCGAGGCCTTATCCACGGCGTCCACAATAACGCTGTTGATATTATCCCGCTCCTCGAACGTTTTATCCAAGTCCATCTTCCCCATCACGCTACGCATCGTTGTCTGAGCAAGCTGGGAGGAAGCAAAGAGATAGTTGTTAATGCCGTACGACGCCTTCTTGGGATCGACCACTTGCATATACAGAATCCCGTCCACTTCGACGGCGATATTATCCTTGGTAATACACTGTTGCGGCGGGACGTCTACGGCCTGCTCTTTCAAGTTGTGCCGGTACGCCACCTTGTCTAAAAACGGTACCAGGATATGAAACCCGGCCTCTAACGTGGTGGAGTACTTGCCGAGCCGTTCGACGATAAACGCCTGCTTCTGCGGCACGATCCGTATGGTCTTGAAGAAGACAATCAGAGCAAAGGCCAACAAACCGACAAGAATAATGGTCAAAGTAACCTGCCCCCCTGATGCCGCCAAAAGTGTTCCCTGTGCTATCGCTCCCAACATGGCTGTCCCCTTTCATTGTGGATTTATTCTCGATTGCCGATTTCGAATCGAAAATGCGTCTAAACGGCCTTGACCTTCAACGTGATATTGTTCTTTCCGACGACTTCAACAACGGTTCCCTCTGTGATTTCCTCGTCGGCCTGCGCTTCCCAGTCGGTCCCGTGGAATTCCACCTTTCCGCCGAGCTTGGGCAGAATCTTCTTCTTGACGACCGCTCGCTCTCCAACGAACTCTTCGAGATCGCGCGTCAGATCTTGTCTCGATTCTTCATGTCCGAGAAAGACGCCTTTGAGCCATCGCCTCAGGAACAAGAGCGACAGAACCGACGATCCGATGAACAGAGCCAACTGCGTATTGAGTCCGATTTTGTTTATCAGGCAGACACAAGCGACGATCCACGCGCCGACGCCGAAGAAGCCAATAATCAAGCCCGGCAGAGCAAACTCCATAATCAGCAGTACCAGACCCACAAGAAACCATATGATTTCCGGTCTCAAATAA
>CAYZAH010000176.1:0-3441 GCA_964475805.1 uncultured Pirellulales bacterium
ATCCCTGCATATAGCCAGCCCCAAGCCCGTGCCTTTCCTATCGGCTTTCGTCGTGAAAAACGGCTCGAAGATAGCTTCGATGTTGCCCGGCGGCAGGCCCACTCCTGTATCACGAAACTCTACTATGACAGTGTTATCCTCTCCGATGCGGGCGGAGACGTCGAGCCGGCCTCCGTTTTCCATCGCGTCCAATGCGTTCTTTGCCAGATTGCAGAAGACCTGAAAAAGGTCGCCGCTCCTGATTTGCGGCAAGCCCGGGCCATAGTCTCGCACGATGGTGACGCCCAACGCCTCGGCTCTGGCTTCCATCGTCTTGAGGGCCTCGTCGATCACCTGCTCCACCTTCGCGTATTCCATCGGTGCGCGTGCGCTGCGCGAAAACTCCAACAATTCACCGAGGATTTGGACCATTCTCATCAATCCGCGTCGGCACTGCGTGAGATACTCGATGGGCTTTTCGAGGTTTTCCTGCTCGATGATTCGCATCGCCAGATTAATGTATCGAAGTATGCCGTCCAAGGGATTGTTCAACTCATGAGCTACCTTTGAGGCGTGCTTGCCGATAGCAGCGAGCTTCTCGGCGTTCGCCAGCTTTCTATCTGTGTTGACCTTCTCGGTCACATCCTCAATGGTGATGGTCCCACCGAGAATCTCCCCGGTCGCAGGTTCCGTCAGAGGCGAGCAAACGATTCGCAGTAATCGGGTTTTGCCTTTGGAAGTGTAGTCCACCTCGTCAAACACCGCGTTTTCGCCTGACGAGATTGCCGACCTCAACGGTTCCGTCCAGCCTTGCCAGATATTTTCGTCCGTGCCTCGTGTCAGAGAAGCGTCGATATGATCGCCCAATTGGATGAGCTTTCCCGCCTCAGGGTTGGCCACGAGGATCTTCAAGCTTTTGTCGAAAGCAACAACCCCGATTGGAAGTGCCTGGAGAATCGCTAAATGCGAGAGGTTTGGTACCAGTGAATTCATCGTCCGATCACGGCTTCTGTTTGGTACCTTCCTGGATTGTTGCTTTGGTGAATCTTGCATAGACATAAAGTTATTGCCCAATTTATCTAATGTCAAGCGTGGTGTTGAGAAAAAGCAACACGCCGTCCTCTTTTTCGGATTGAAAGCGCCTTCCATTTAGTCTGAAACGTAACTTTTTGCAAAATAAGGACGTACACAGCAGCCTCTTCCTCCAGAAGGTAGCAAAGGGTGGCCTATGCCAACTCCTGACGTTGCCATTTCTCAACACTCCTGAAATCTTCTTAGGCAGGGCATGGTGATTTCATGGAACACGTTGCCTAACATCATTACGGCAAAGTAGTTATAGAAGTTAAAATGGGGTATTAGGCTGGGCATCGATCTGGAACGAGCTTTGCAATATTCACAGACGTGCACTTGAGCAAAGGAATGGAAGAGACAATGCCAGGGAAGGATGTGTATGACGGATCGACCTGACCGCCGCCAGCATAGACGATTTGAGACGAGATTTGAGATGTCATGTCGAAAGGTCGGCTTGGCGGTAAGCACGCCCCATGAGGTCCACACGGTCAACGTAAGTCCCGGGGGCGTGTATTTGCATACAACCGCTGGCACCTTAAAGCGAGGCGACCTGTTGAAAGTCGAATTGTCAATACCGCCGGGACCTGGCCGGCTGGAATTCGGAGGAAAGTTGTCCGGGTTTGCCAAGGTCTTGAGAACCGATAAGATTTGCGGTTCATCGACAGGGAGCAGGGCGTCCGCGACTACGTATGGCGTTGCTCTGCAGTTTTGTCGTCCCCCGAGATTCTGCGTCTGACGCTATCAGTCCGGCCAGACACCCTCGAAGGCTTCCACTGCAGGGCCGGTCATGTAGACACAATTGTCCTGGTCGCACCAGTTCAGATCAAGATCGCCACCCGGAAGATGGCCGGTGCATGCTCGCTCTTGACGGCCGGCAAGCACTCCGGCCACGCAGGCAGCGCAGGCCCCTGTGCCGCAGGCCATCGTAATCCCGCTGCCTCGTTCCCACGTCCGCATGGTAAACTCCGTCGGGCTGTCCGTCTGGACGAAGTGAACGTTGATCCTATTGGGGAAAAGGCTGTGATTCTCAATAGCAGGTCCGAGTTTCTCTAACTCGACTGTACTGACGTCGTCGCAAAAGAAGACGGCGTGAGGGTTTCCCATCGATACGCAAGTCATCCGTAATTCACGCCCCAGGACCTCGATGGGCTGTTCGATGACGTTTTCGCCGGGCAGGTCCACGGGGATGTCTGCGGGAATCAGAATCGGCTGGCCCATGTTCACACACACGCTTTGGACCTTGTCACTATTGTCTGTATCGAGGCCCACCGTCAGAACACCGTTGCCGGTCTCTATACTCAGTGAAGCGGGAAAGGTCTGTCCGCCCGGCACGACGAATGCCTGGCCCGGGCGGCCTACTTTGTGGTCGTAGACGTATTTCGCCACACAGCGAATTCCGTTTCCGCACATCTCCGCCTCCGAGCCGTCGGCGTTGAAGATGCGCATCCTCGCATCCGCTTTCGGCGAGGGCTCGATGAGAATCAGCCCGTCGGCGCCGACGCCTCGGTGCCGGTCGCTGACGATCTGAGCCAGCCCGGCGGGATTTTCGATCTTCTCCTTGAAGCAATTGACGTACACGTAGTCATTGCCCAGCCCGTGCATCTTCGTGAATCTCATTCAACGTCTCTCCGGAGCGTTGCTCTCAACCAAGGCCCTTCAACAGCCGGATCGCCGTTGCGACCAGTTTCTCCCCGCCCCCTGGAGCGACGCGTGAATTGACCGTTTCATAACTGCCTTCCGCAAACGCTTTCTCCGTGGGGACATAGCCGGGCGCGTCCTGACATAGCTCGATGACGAGCGTGGTCGCAAACGGGCTGGCTTTTTTGATGGCGAGACCCAGATCAACGAAGATTTCACCCGGCAGACCGACGACGGCTACCTCAGGACTCAATCGAATCACCTGGACCTCCAGCGGTATTGTCCGGCCGGGGCGCATCTGGAGAGCCAGAATTTTATACGCCTCAACCTGTTCGAGAAACGACAGTTCGCGGGTGCCGACCTTGTTGATGCTCTCCTTTGCCCAAGCCACTTTCTCCGGGCCGTAATGCTGAAGCGGGACCTCGATCACCTCGCTTCGCACCGCCAGCGCGGGGGCTGAGAGTGCTTTGAGCGAACCCGCTTTCGTGCAGACCGTTTCGGCCAACGTTTTGCCGATGATGTCCGTCTTGAGCCGCTCTTTTTGGGTCACGTCGATGTGGTTGATGTCACCGCACGTGCCCGTGCCGAACAGGCAAACGAATTGCGGGCCGTATTTCTCGCGAAGGGCCTGTTCGAGAAAGTACGGATAGTCCGCCGAGTACAATGTCCCGCCGGTCGTGTCGAGATGAAGGGCGAAGTTGACCATCGCCGCGCGAACGTCGGGGCCGCCGGCGTCGCGGAAGAAGACGATGC
>CAYZAH010000176.1:3541-7466 GCA_964475805.1 uncultured Pirellulales bacterium
AGCGGCCCGGTATGTGAGTGTGTAGCGGCGATGAGAATATTCGACGCGGGGATACCGGTTTTCGCCGCGGCTTGCTCGCGGGCGCGTGACGTGACATCGCGCGAAAGACCGATGATATCGCACGAGACCATTGCTGCGGCCTCGTCGCCCTGGCGAAAGACGACGGCTTTCGCATGAAGTGGATTCAATGTCCCTGTGCTCAGCCGCTCGCTGAAATAGCCGCTCATGCGGTAGCCGGTAGGGGGGGTAATGTCGGCAACCGCGACGCCCGCCGATAGCTGAGCCGCTTTGACGGATGTGTTTCGCGAAGGCGATGTCTGCTGGCCCGTCAGCTCTTCGAGGAATCGTCGGACTTTCTTGGCCTGGACGAGCGTCTGCTCCAGGTCTCCCGGATCGAGACATTCCACGACCAGTGGGCCGGACGTGAAGCCCCCTTGCTTGAGCCGCGCCATGACCCCGGGGAAGTCCACGAGTCCCGTCCCGGGCGTAACCGCGACGTTCTTGGGCGCCTTGTAGTCTTTGATGCACATCCCAACCACGAGTCCGTCCACCGTGCCGGCGTCCATGACCGGATCGCGTTTGCCATCCGAGTAGTAGAGGATGTTGCCCGGATCGTACCAGATTCGGAAATTCTTGTTGCCGACCATCTCGATGGTCTTGCGGCATTGCGGCCCCGTCGCGTTCAGCCCGCCGTGCGGCTTGACACTGATGCCGACACCTTTCTCCGCCGCGTAGTCGCAACATTCGGCGACGGCCTTGTAGTAAACGTCGTAGAGCTTCTCATTGCCGATGCCGCCCATCATGAGATTCCCCGCCCGGCAGGCGGCGCAACTGTCGATCAGCTTGCGGAGACCCTCGATCCCCGCTTCGAGTGATTTCTGGACGGGTATCCCGCCGCCGTAGACGGACGGAATCTTCAAGCCGCGTTTCCTGGCCTCCACGCCGACTTGCTCGGCCTCCTCGGGCGTGGTGGAGACCGAAATGACGAGGTTCGTCTTGGACTTCGTCGTCATCAGGCCGACGTATTTGAAGCCCGCTTCCGCGATGGCGTCGAAGGCCACGCGATAGTCGTACTTGGCCCAGGGCCGGGTATAGCAGCCGATTTGCCACCGCTCGCCGCTCTCTGCTTTTGCTATGGCGGATGATTCCATCGCATAGGAACCGACCAGAGAAGCCGCTCCGAACTTCAACGTCTTGTCTAAGAAGTCCCGCCGGGACACGTGCTCAAAAGAATTCATCGGTACGTTCTCCTTCGATTGTTCTTAACCGGGTATGATTTCCCGCTTCTGGGCATCGTAGACCATCCGACGGCCCGCATCGTACGACATCATCGCCATGATAACCGCCACGGCGTGCTGGTAGCCGGCCTCGATGGGGGCGTTCGGTGTCTTGCGGGTCCGCAGGCACTGGAGCCAATCGAGGAAGTGGTCCGGCCGCTGGACTTCCTCGACCGGATTCTTGCCGCGGATCGGGCCTTTCTTTTTGCTGTTCGCTCCCTCGGCGGTCAGAATCGGTGCGTTCCAGTTGACCATATCGAGCACGCCGGCGTCGCCGAAGATCTTGAAGCTGTTCCCGCTTCCGTTGCCGAAGTTGGTCGAGTAGCTGACCATGAAACCATCGGGGTAGGTCCACAGGGCCTGGACGTGATCGGGGCACGTGAACTTGTGCTCATCTTTCCACGTGTAGGTGCCGCCCAAGCAGACGCAATTCGTGGGGAACTTGGCGCCCGTGATGTAGTGTACCAAGTCGATAAAGTGGCTTCCCAGCCCCGGAACGGGACCATCGGAGAACTCGCGGTAGCCGTACCAGCCCGAATAGAGCACCGGGTCGAACGGACGCATCGGGCGGTCTCCCAGGAACTCCTTCCAGTCCACGTCCTCGGGCTTGACGTCCTTCATGTACCCGTACCAGTAGGGCCGTTCGCCGTTCCGGCACTGCTCGATGCGCCCGACCGTGCCGAGGATGCCCGTTTGATAGAGCTTCCGGCAGCCGGTGAACGTGGGGTAGCTCCGCAATTGCGTGCCGATCTGCGCGACGATCTTGGCTTTCTTGACGGCGTCGCAAGCGTCTCTGAGCCGGTCCAAGCGTTTGGCCAACGGCTTTTCGCAATAAACGTCTTTGCCGGCCTCGGCGGTGGCCTTCAGATGCGTCGTGTGCACGTGGTCGGGCGAGGCGATCATCACCGCATCCACGTCCTTGAGCGCCAGCAGATCGCGGTACGAGAAGAACTTCCGCGCCTCGCGGCCGTACCATTCTTTCGTCGTCGCGCCGGCCATGTCCTGGCGAACGCGCCACGGATCGCACACAGCGGTTATCTCGAAATTCTGGGTATCCTGATGCGCGTGGATGCCCTTCATGTGGGCGCCGATCCCGCGCCCGCCGCATCCGATCTGACCGATGGAAATCCGCTCATTAGCTCCTAAGACGCGGGCATAGCTCGCCGCCGAAAGCGCCATAGCCGCACTCCCGGCCGTAGCCGTCTTCAAAAACCTCCGACGAGAATAATGCTGTACCATTGCAAGACCTCCTGATAGAAGTAAATTCGAAATCCCAATATCAAAATCTTAAACAAATCCCAAATCCCAATGTCCCAATTCCAAAACTCTCCTCCCGCGTGCTCAAGTCTTGGCAATCCGTTTTGCAGGCACTTGCCATCATTTACAACTCGCAGGGTGGGGCTTGCCCCACCACTAAGAATCGGCGGGCCGAGGCCCACGCTGCCTGCTTAGAATCTTCCATGTGCGGCATTATAGCAGATCGCCCCTATGGGGTACAGTTATTGTCAAAATCCTATCTTCCCGCCTTGAGTATCGAGACCCCCGAAGAACGAGTTCTTGTTGACTATCTGACGCCTCGAGTTCCCTGCTTTGATTCGTCGGTGGCTTTCTTTCTTGCTTTTTCGGACAGCTTCAGGCATAATCGTGCCGATGATTGAGTTCGAATGGGGTCCTCAAGAAGCTAGGGCGAACCGCCTCAAACATATGAAGAAGAAATCCGCAAAAGACAGAAATGACGACCTCCGGCCGGAATACGATTTGGGCGAACTGCTCAAAACGGGCGTGCAGGGCAAGTACGCCGATAGATACCGTGAAGGAACCAACCTTGTACTCCTGGCGCCTGACGTCGCCGAGGCGTTTCCGACGGCCGAAGCAGTCAATGAGACCCTAAGACTGGTCCTCCAGTTGACTAAGGTGCATGCCAAGGGTGGAGAACCGGCGAAAAAACACAGCCGCTGATCAGCGCTGAGCTTTCCTCTTGACGAATGGACCCTAAAATGTTGGGCAAACTACGGGTCCCCCAAATTGTGGCGTTACAGGCCGGGCACGATGTCCACATTTGAAAAGATCGTTTTCTTCTCAGGTTTCGTCGTCATACTCCTTCCGCCCATCGTGCTATTTCTCGCGGAAGGGCATTATTTATCTCTGGCTTTTTACGTTGTCTTATTGGTGGCATTCAAGATCGGGCTGAAAAGACTGTATTGCCAGCGCTGCATGAACTTCGCGTGCCCCTTCAACACCGTTGACGAGGCAACAAGAAACGCCTTCTTCGACGAAAACCCCAACATCAAAAAGGCATGGGGAAAATGAAAAACACGCCCGCAGGCCGCCAGAGATATCTTGCTTTCGAGGAGCGCTGCAGATTTCACTGAAGCGTCCCCCGACTTCCGCATGATGTTGACATCGTCCCATTGCACGTTTACGTCGCCTCGATGCAAGCCTGCATCGCATCAATGTCGATTAACGCTGAGGCAATGTAAGCTAACATCATGGCTTTGTAAACTTCATTCGGGGCAATGTTAATTGACATCAACCCAATGTAAGCTTCACCTGAGTGAAATGAAGCTTACATCGTCGCATTGTCAGCTTACAACGACGCAATGTCAGTTTACATCGAGGCAATGTAAACGCCCAAAATCACGTTTTTG
>CAYZAH010000177.1:0-7454 GCA_964475805.1 uncultured Pirellulales bacterium
CTACGCGCAGGTCAGAGATTCAGCCAGAGTCTCTCGAAGAAAACTGATGTTCTCGGTAGAGGAGGACCAGGAGCAGGACGTGGGTGACCAGGCCGAGGATTCCGAGCCGGATATGACGGAAGAGGACTACTCTTATTCCGACAGTACCCAGTCAAGAAAGACGGTTTCTCGCAGCCGCAAGAGAGCGTCGGCGGCGAAGGGTTCGGGCAACAACGAATCCGCTCGGGCGGATAAAAAAACTCCTAAGAAAGGAGCATAGTCTATCGGGGTGCGAATCAGGACGTTTCACACATCGCCGTGCTAACCTGACGTTGGATTCAAGCTCGGTTACATCGACTGTGATTTCTAAGATTCTATGAATCTGATTTTCATACACGAGAATGATAAAAACGCCGACGAGAGTCTTCTCCGCTTTGCCCTGACAAGTGGGCCTATCGCCGGCTTCGTTCTGGATGGGTTGGGCAAATGTCTGGCACCGGATGCTCTGCAATCTCCGGTCCCGGTCCAGTCGGGAAGTCTGGATTTCGGCAAGACCGTTTATGCGATCCCGAAACAATGGAACGTTGACCCCGGCGTTTTGGAGATGCTTGACGGAACCACGCAGGGGCGTCTTCCGGGACACCGGGCGGAAATGCTGCAATATACCCAGACCGTCGTCGTCCCCTCCACTGACGAGAATACACGGCGGCCCGGCGAGGCGGAGGATCCTTGGTTCGTCCTTTCCAACGGGCGTTTTGCGACGAAGATCGATATGACGCTGCTTCAAAGGGTCCTGGCCGGCGTCAAAGCGGACGTTATAGCAGTTAGTGCCGATCCCGGTATGTTGGGCGAGCGAGAAGAAGTGCGTCTGACCACCGAAGGAAAAGTAGCCGCCTTCCACAGGGTATACAAGGACTTTGCGGAGTTCGCCTTTGCCTCTTCGGATTGGCCGCACCATCTCTTCATTAGAACCTGTGCTCTTGAGAGAATTTGTCCCGATGGTATTCTGCCTTTGGCGTTTTCCGCTCTTTCGGACAGGTGTCACTCGGAGGGGCTCGTGTGGCGCACCGTCAACATAGGTGGAGCGGCGCTGGATTTGGAATCGCACGAGGGATTGCTGAGCTTTTGCGGGATCACTTTATCGAACTATGAGAAACTCGACGTCGAATTCCAATCGTCAGAGACGGAGTCTGAGCATCCGAAGCTCGTCGGCAATGTTCTGATGGGAAAAGACGTAGACATCGCTTCAAACGTCGTTATCATCGGACCGACGATCATCGGCGACGGGGTTAGGATCGAATCGGGAGCTGTCATCAGCTCATCTATCGTGGCGCCTAATGTCTGCGTTCCAACCAACGAGCTTTTTCAGGCTCGTATTATCAGAAGTCCGCAACACGAGGGAAGAGCCGGACCGCGTCGAGGCAACTCGTCGCGGCGGATTTCCAAACTGAGCCGTGATTTCAGTTGTCCGCAGAATCCCTATCGTTCCTTCCGAATATGGGGCCGGTTTTCTTATGCGAGGTGTCTCAAGAGAGTCACTGACTGTTTCGTTGCCGTCATCGTATTGCTTCTGTTCGCTCCTTTAATGCCTTTTGTCGCCCTGGCGATAAAGCTGACGTCTCCAGGACCCGTGTTCTACAAAGATCGGCGTCAGGGACTGCACGGTAAGGATTTCGGCTGCCTGAAATTCAGAACGATGATCATCGGGGCGCATGAAATCCAGGAGAAACTACGGATCGTCAGTCAGGTGGATGGTCCGCAATTCAAGATGGATGACGATCCGCGCATCAGCACCGTTGGCAGGTTTTTGCGCGAGACGTACATTGATGAAATACCGCAGTTTTTCAACGTCCTGCTTGGTCAGATGAGTGTTGTCGGGCCGCGTCCTTCTCCTGAATCGGAGAACACGCTGTGTCCTTTGTGGCGTGACGCGAGGCTATCGGTCCGGCCGGGCATTACCGGGCTGTGGCAGGTGTACAGGACCCGTCAGCCCATGAGAGATTTCCAGGAATGGATACATTACGACGTCGAATACGTTAGGAATCTATCACTGAGAATGGATCTGGGAGTATGTTGGCAAACGACAAAGAAACTCCTCGACAATTTCATCAGTCAATTCTAAGAGCAGAGAGAGGATAGGGAAATGCCCGCAAGGTACTTCAATTGGAAATTGGCCGTTGTCTTGGTCATCAGCTTCTTTGTTCTGGCTGTGGGTGCCGTAGGGCTGCGCCAGTGGCATAAGAATAACACGACTCGGCAGGGGCTTATCCGCGGTACGGAGGCCTATGATGCGGGTCGCTGGGAAGAAGCGGCCGAGTATCTGGGTCATTACCTCGCTGTACAGCGCAACGACGTGTCCGTGTGGCTCAAGTATGCCGACGCACATCTCAAGATCAGGCCGCTCAAACGCAACAATATCCATCAGGCGGTTGGAGCGTATCGGACGATCCTGAGGGTAGACAAGCACAACTCCGAAGCCGCGATCAAACTGATCGAAATCTATTTGAAGATCGGACCGGGCGAGGCTGAGCTTTTGGCGAAAAGGCAGCTTGAGACGAACCCCGATCCCGAGCTTCGAAGAATGCTGGCTCTGGCGCTGATCGCACAACGAAAGTATACGGAAGCCGCGGCCGAGCTAAAGACCGTCCTGGACGAACATCCCGAACAAATACTCGCCTACGATACGTTGGGTCAGCTTGTGGAACGGCGCCCGGAAGACTTTAAGGTCGCGCCGGTCTATTGGTTCGACGAAGCGGTGCAAAACAACCCGACTTCGGCCCTGGCGCATATCATCCGGGCGGGTTTCTACCGAAGGAATGATGGCGTGGCTCGGGCGTTGACCGATCTGGAGACCGCCGAAGGCATGGATCTGTCGGATAGCAGTACGAGGCTTCGCCTCGCGGACGAGCTCATCAATTGCGGCGAACTGCAAAAGGCGGAAAAGCAACTCGCTGCCGTCCAGAAGGTTGCACCGGCGGATCAGGGGCTGTGGCGACTCTGGGCTCGGTGTGCGTTGGAATCACGATCACAGAATATGATGCTGAAAGCGGCCAACGATGGTTTGAAGGCGCTCTCTCTGCAACCATGGGATTTCATGCCCATAGCCGCGGATTTGTATATCCGCTCCGACAGGCTCGATGATGCAAATGATCTTATCTCCAAACTGAGCCAAAGAGGGATTTCTCCTATGGCCGTGGCCTTCCTGCGAGGTTCCGAGGCCGCTCACCGAGGGCGTTTGCGGGAGGCCGTCAAACGCTGGCAACAGTCAATGGCCTTCGGCAACAAATCCCCACAGGTTCGCCTGGCACTGGCATCAGCCTTGTCCCGTTTGGGCGACGTACAATCGGCCGGCCTCCAACTGCGCACGCTCATTTCCGAGAGGCCTGATTCTTTCGATGCACACTTGGCCGCGGCGAAGTTGGCGGCTCAATCCGGAGACTGGATCGGGGCGGCAGAGCAAGCACGACGTGCCAGTGAGCTCCAACCCGACAATCCGGGGCCGCTTTTTGTGTATCTGCAGGCCCAGATTCAACTGTTGCCGAGAAATTCGACGGATCGAGATCCAACTCAGGATCAAATGGTACAGAACATCGAAACGCAGTTATCCAGCTTGACGAAAATAGCTGGAAGCTCGGGCGACGTCGAATTGTTGGAGTTCGAATTAGCATTGAGGCAAGGCAAGATCACGCGAGCCGAGACGTTGCTCGATCAGCTCAAGCAAACGCGACTTGCCCAGGAGAAGATCGTCCTGGCCGAAGTCGAGCTACTCACTGTCCAGGGCAAGGTGGACCAGGTAGCCCAAAAACTGGAAGAAGCGGTTGAGAAATCCCCTGATTCGGTCGAGTTGGTCAGATACCTTGCCGTTCTGTTGGATCGCCAAGGCAATCCTGAGAAATGTGAAGAGGTGCTCAAAGGGGCCTTAGCACGCGCGACAGAGCCTGTGTCTCAACGGGAACTTGGTTTGCTGCTCGCCCGATTCTATAGCCAGTGGGGCCGGCAGGGTGAGGCGTATACTTTGCTGGTGCCACTCTCTCAGAAGCTACCCCAGGACGTTCTCATCAAACGTCGACTGCTTCTGTGCGACGAGGTTACAAAGGACCCGAAACAAGCCCAAACGCTGGTGGATGAGATCAAGTCCATCGAAGGCGAGAACGGCTGGCAGTGGCGATATGAGCAGGCAAAGCTCTGGTTTGATGGAAATTTCGAGAAGCATTATCCCCAGATTATTTCGCTTTTACAGGAAAACATGCTGGCCAATCCGAATGACCAGGCCAGTCGCATACTTCTGGCCAAAACCCAGGAGCGAGCGGGTGACTCGCAGTTGGCGCTTGCAACGTATCGTGAGGCCGTTCGCATCTCGCCTGATGATCTTCGCGTCATCGTGCCGGCGTTGGCTGCACTCTTCAAAGCAAAAGAGTATGACGAAGCTGATAGGATTCTGGCTCGTGCTTCCCGGCAGAATCTGTCGCATCCCGAGTTGAAGAAATGGGAATTCCTGGATCGCTTGAGACGGGGCGACCTGGGCTCTGCGTCTGATATTCTGCAGGGTCTTGTTAGCGATGATCCCAACAATCAAGCCGCGAGCTTGTCCCTCGCATTGCTCAAGATACAACAGAATGAGCTGGACGAGGCCTCCAAACTGTTGGCCGGGCTGAAAAGCCGCGACCCCAACTCACTGCCGGTTACGGCCGCCCAGATTCAAATCAGTATTCATAGAGGCGATGCGACGGAGGCCCTTCGGATTGCCGATGAAATGGTTCGCAAGCTCAATGATAGCGCGGCTCGTATCCTTCGTGCCCGCACACTGGCCACTTTGGGCCGGCCGGACCAGGCGGTTGCTGAGCTTGAACGCGCCGCCGCCGCTGATCCGTGCAGCGTCCAAGTATGGCTGGCCAAGAGCGACCTGCGCCGTTCCATGGGACAAAAGAAGGAAGCGGTGTCTGATATTCGTCACGTGCTGTTGCTGGACCCGGACGATCTCTATGTCCAGCAACGTGCCGTCTCGCTGCTGCTGACCTCCGAAGACCCGAACGTTGTTCGTGAGGGGCACGACTTGCTTGACAAGGCTCTGGCCGCCCACCCTGACGATATCGAGTTGAGGCTGCTCAAGGCACGTACGCTCCTTGCCAAAGGCACGGACCCGGCTATCGACCAGGCGGACCAGATTCTCGCGAAGATCACGGAGGACCAGCCTGAGATCAGCGAGGCCTGGATGACGCGGGGAGAGATCGCAATCAGACGAGGCCAGCCCGGCAAGGCCATTGACGCCGCATTGAGCGGGCTGACCTATCGATCTGACGACAGGGGATTGCTTCTTCTGAAAGCGCGTGCCGAGGCGATGCGCTCGCCGGCTTTGGCCCTGCCCACTCTCAGAGGACTACACGAGATGGATCCGAACGACACCGGCATCGCGATCCTGTTGGGCAATGCCTACATCGAAGCGGATGTCCCGGAGAAAGCAGTCTCCCTGATGGAGGGGCAATTGAGCCGTTGTAGCGGTCCGGCCAAACGACAATGCCGGATCGCCCTGGCCGTCGCCCAGTATAAGAACGGCGACAAGAACAAGGCGTTGAAGGACTTCGATACTCTGATGGACGCTGATCCGAACGATCCGAGTCCACTATTGGCACGGGTGCAGTTGCTCAAGGACGACCGGCTCTGGGGCGAGCTGAACCAGCAGGTCCTCAACTGGTACGCCAAGCATCCGCAGGACAGCCGCACGCTTGTCACCATTGCGAGCGGCTTGTCGGCGAATGATGACGCCGAAGCCAGGCAGGCTGCTGAAGCTATCCTCGATACCGTGCTCCAAAAAGATCCGGATCGTGCAGGAGCAATCAACGCGCTGGCCGTGTTATTGCTGCAAACACCCGGCCGCGCCGACGAGGCGGCCGAACTCTATCGCCGGCTACTGGAGCTGGAGCCCAACAACGTCATCGCTATGAACAATCTCGCTTGGATACTGTCCGAAGAGCAGGACAAACCGCAGGAAGCCCTCGAACTAGCTCAAAGGGGCCTCGAATTGCAGCCGCAGTACGCCGACCTGCTCGATACACGAGGCGTCGCATACTACCGGCTGGGCGAATACGACAAGGCCGTCAAGGATTTCACCCGCGCCGTCCAGCTCTACTCGAATGGAGCGCCGCAGGGCGCCAGCACGCGATTTCACTTGGCAAGAACCTACGCCAAGCTCGAACAAAGCAAAGACGCCATTGAACAATTGAACCAGGCTCTGGAGATGCAGACCCGAATCGGCGGGTTATCATCGGCAGACCTGGACCAGGCACGCCGCCTGCTCAAGCAATTACAGGAGGGTCACTAACCATGCTTCAATTCCCAAATCCCCACGGCAGCCATTTCGGCGGTGACGATGCCGGCCGCATCCAGGCCGACGTTATCCTGCTCAACAACCAGCAATGGTCCTACGTTCAGGGCCGCTACGACTTGACGCCTCGCGAGCGCCAGATCGCCGAGCTTATCTGCCAGGGTCTGCGCAACGGCAATATTGCCAAGGCTTTACGAATCAAGCCCAGCACCGTCAAAACGCATACCCGCAACATCTATCGCAAGGTGCGCGTCCAGAGCAAGATTTCGATGCTCCTGCGCTTCATCAGGGACACGAGGGCTTTCGCCTCGGCCTATGGCGGCATGGACACCGCCACTGCGGCCGACTAACCGCACTACCCCTCGTCCATATCACGCCATCACGCCCGCCCGGCACTTCGCCGGCTACTGTCCTTTCCTTCTTACAAGTCAAGTCCGTGTAACGACTTACGGAACGCCTGTCCCGCTGGAGAGTGCTTCTTCCCTGACCAAATTGGCTTTGTTTTTCCTTCACCGCGGAGTGCGCGGAGAGCGCCGAGAAGGCGGAGTTCACATCTGTTTATCACTCCATAAGAATCCCAAATAGTCCGTTTCTCAGCGATCCCGGCGGCAAACCGCAAATTGGGTTCGTTTTGCGCACTTCGCCCTGAATCTGTTCGCCCGGTCCTGTCATTCCGCACTTGATGCGAAATCCACCATTTGGCGTAGACCTGTCCGGCGGCCCTTGTGACGGATTGGGTTTGTTTTTCCATTGCCCATTCACCGCCGAGCACGCCGAGACGATCAGTTTCATCTCTGCTGAACAAGCCAGAATCGAATATTCCGTGCCAAATTCTCGTTCTCTTTCCGTTCTTTTATGTGAGAATTCGCGCATTTTTGTGAATTTCTGCGCACTTTTCCGCACGTTTTTGCCAGTGCGTCACACGGTTTTCAGCCGCCGAGGGTACCGACGTCTCAGAGACAATAGCCAATCCCGATGGGCATCGGGATAGTGAATGACGATGCCCTCCAGGTTTCCTGATGTCCTGATCTCCACGCCCTGATCCCCCGATTCTCTGATTCCCTTCACGCCGCCCTCTGCCTTCTGTCCTCCTGTGTCCTGTGTCCTGTGTCCTGTGTCCTGTGTCCTGTGTCCTGTGTCCTGTGTCCTAATC
>CAYZAH010000178.1:0-7447 GCA_964475805.1 uncultured Pirellulales bacterium
GTGGTTTGCGTTGTTTCTGTCAGGATGTTCCAGCAGGGCCTTCACAGATCCAACGCCCACCCCACGGAGAATCCCCCGGCAGAGCGGGGGCATTGCGATGGTGCCAACCCGTGCCGGCTGCGCCCCCATAGGGGGGTCTTCAGTGCAGTACGTCAAGCTCTCCGGGTTGGAACACCAGGCCTCGGACCACCTGGTTGATTCCTACGGCGGGGTGCAGGCTCCGAAGACGACGAAGGCCACCTGGTCGCCTGCGACCGTGAGCACCATGTAGCCGGTCGCTTCGGTGAGGGAAAGGTTCCAGCCGCGCCCGTTCTTCGTCCCGCTGAGGAGAACCACCCCGCCGGCACGCTCCACCTTCTCGATCCTGGAGGCCTGTTCCTCCGCACTCTTGGTCGTGTAAACCTCTTTCTTGTCGAAATCGATCCGGAGAAACCGTGACAGCCCGTTACTTTCAGGGGTCCCGCCCTCGCACCCCGTATCCGGCCCGCATTCGAAGGCTGTGATCATTGCGCACACCAGGGGCTTCGATCCATCAAAGTCGGCTGCAAGCGCGGGTTGAGCCGCCACGCAAAGAAGGAACGGCAACCACGTGCCCGTAACGATTCCAAGCATCTTCTTGTTCATTTCAATTTCCCTCCTCTTCGATCCGGCCGGTTACTTCAGTGTGTAGCCACGCCCCTCCAGACAGGCGGAATAGGCGCGGTCGTACTCGCTCCGCTTCTGCTGGGATTGAGCCTGCTGCTGTTGGACCTGCTGCTGGTACTGGGCCTGCTGGTTCCGCTGATCCGAACGCTTGTGCAGGGCACCGAGTCCCCCACCGGCAGCGGCCCCGATCGCAGCGCCCTTGCCGGCATTCCCGGCGATGGCGCCCCCGATCGCACCGAGGGCCGCCCCTTTGGCGGCTCCCCCGACCACCTGCCCCTGGTGCTGAGGGCTCGACGGCGGCGGGGGCGGGGCCGCCTGGGGCGCCTGCATGGGATCGAAACCGGTCTGCTGCTTGGCCCAGCTGTAACAATCAAACTTGTCCTTCTCCATCTGTTCCTGGCTCTGCCCCTTGGTGGGATAGACGTAGGGCTCCGCGGCCCGAACGCTCCCATAGACCGAACCCATGAGAAGGAGTACCAACCCTATTCGTAGTGTCCTGTACATTGCATTCCCTCCTTTCGGATGATGTTGGGACCGGGCAGATTACAGCCGCGGTTCCCGGTTGCTTAAGAACGAACTTGGTTTTCTATAGATACCCACGGGCAAGTACGACCCGGAAAGGACCTGCTCGATCAATAATGGAAGCCGAACCCGAACCAGGGGCCGTGGATGGTGAGATTGGTCTCCGCCCTGTCCGGACCACTTCCCTCCTCGTCCCGTTCGTTCAAGGCCCTGTAGCCTGCGTGAATGCCCATGAACCAATTTTTTGAAACAGGAAACGTGTATGCCACGGACGCAATCGTGTGAAGGGCGAGGTCCACGCCGGCACCGAAGCCACCGACGTCACCTTGGAGCAGAATCGAGAATTTGTTGACAGGGATCGCTACGATTCGCATTCCGACGAGTGGATAAAGGGTGTCGCCGTCGACTTGGGCAGAAAGGGCCCGCTCCTCTCTCCAGAGTTCCACTCCGCCGAGTGAAAACGTGGAGACGGCCCTCCCCTCGAGTTTCAGGTCCGTGTGCGCATAGCGGAGCCCCGCGTACGTGTCCAACCCCAGGCTCGGCCTCTTCCATCTCGGCCGGGCCTCCTCTTCGTACCGATACCACCGGGCAAATCGGTATAGCGCGGCGAACTCGACCGAAATATTCTCCGTGTCGAACCTCAGGTCCTTCAAGTCGACCCTCAGGGGGCCAAGCTCCGCTTTCTGCGAATCGATCGGAACTCCGAGGTACCCGTAGGTAAGGTCCACAAAGAACCCGAGCCTCTTTCTGACGAAAGAGCCGTAAAAAAAGAAGGCCCCCGCATTGTCCGAAAGATCGAAGAGTTCGAAGGCAGAAGCGTTGATGTGCGTCACCTCATCACCGGTGGTGATCTTTCCCGTGGGACCCGACAACCACCAGTACACCATGAAATTGTATTCCCACGGCCCACGTTTCTCTTCCTTTACCTCCTCCTTCTCGACTGGACCGGCGGGCACCGGATCGCCCCATGCGGAGCACAAGACCCCGGACAGGAGACAGAACGCGCACAGCAAAAGAGAAACCGGCATTGCCCTGCCGGTCTTCATGATCCGCCACCTCCTCCGGAGAACATTGCCTTCGGCAGGAGGACCTGAATCTGCAGGCGCAGGGTCCAGTCCCCGCCGGTCACGGGCTTGTCCAGGTTGTAGTATCCCTGGACCGAGCCGTTCAGCGGCAGCCTGCCGAGCCTGAAGACCTTGCCCGCACCCATTCCGATGGGGATCGTCCAGCGGTTGCCGCTCGCCGCCTCCCAGTTTGCCGTGATGACCGGGGCGGTAACCAGGTACCAGCCATTCGGTAGGTTGTAGTTTGCAAAAGGTTGGATCAGCATCTGGTTCACGTCCCCGCGGGTGTCACTGCCTGCAAAGGACCAGACATTGTTGATGAGAACGCCGTTCACCCAGGGGGGGTTCATCATCAGGAACACCGCCGAGGGGCCGGCGGCCCACTTCCCGGAGCCGAGCGCATCGTCTGTAGCGGTTGGAAACTGGAGGATCGGCCCTGCGCCCCAGATGAGCCTGCCGGGTTCGGCCGGGGAGAGAAACCCGGTGAAGTTGATGTCGCCCAACCCCGTGGTGCGGCCTCGGTCGGGTACGAACTCGGGCTGCCAGATGATGGGCACGATCGTTCGCGTGATCAGGTTCCATTTTTCGGTGAGCGAAAAGGGGGCGACCGGCTGGATATTCAGGATGTTCTGCATCTCGTCCTGGGGCCCCACATCAAAGTTCATGTTGTTCTGAAAGGGGAGGCTGATCAGGTCGGAGACAGGGTTCTGCGCCTCCTGTGCCAGCTCCGATTCGTTCATCTCCTCAGCCCAGGAAGACATACAGAGAAACAGGCTCATCGCCCCCGCAATCACCCCTGCTTTCATCGATTTCATCTTTCCCCCTCTTCTGCTGTTCTGAGCCTACTCCCCCCTCAGAATTCTCTTGCCGCCAAACTGCGATCCAGCAGCGATTGCCGCCGCCCTCCCCTGAACCCGCTGCTAGTCATCATCCGACGAGCGCATGAACACAGGATCCCCTTCTTGCAGATTCTTGAAATGGAGCTGTTTTAGGGTCCCTTCGAACTTGACCACAGCCTCTGCGGTCTTTCCTTCCGGTAAAAAATCAGACTATTCAATCAGGCTGTACTCAGAGGCACCCACTTCCTGTTCGTCGGGATTCTTTATGTCGATGACAACCTTGTGCAACTGCCCTTCCGTAAATTTGAACTTGCCTCTGTCTGCATATTCTTCATTTACAGGCATCCCCTCGTCACGTCCGATATCAAATGTTTCGTGCGCTGTATAAGATCCATACACGGTAGCGGTGATATCCATTTTCCCCACCTTTTCATCATTGATGAAAAATTCGACGGTGGACGGACCGTTCAGCCTCGGCTCTTTCATGGTGTGTTTCAAAGTGATTTTTACATCTCCGTAGGGAATCTTCACGTTTCCATCGAAATCTTGCCAGTACAGGCCGAGCGTGGAGTAGCTGTACCTCAGTTTTCCGTCTTTTATGAACAGAACCTGTCCGCCCATATGTTCACCAATCGCATAGATCACGCCCTCGGTTTTGCCGTCAGCCGTCAGGTAGGCATTGACTTCGTAATTGGTGGACTTGATCTCGGGTCCGGCCAGATCGGGTACCCGGTACACGTTCGGAGTGAGTTCCCAATGTCGTTTTGCCACCCGCTGTGGATTGGATTCCGGTTGCAGCGTCCTGCCCAGGGAACCGCCGACAGGATACACATCGTACTTTTCAGCCTCTTCCCAGAACACTCTTTCCAGTTCCTTCACTTTTTCCGGATACCGATCTGCCACGTTCACCTGCTGTATCGGGTCTTCATCGATGTTGTACAGTTCCCAGGTTGTATTCAGGGGATCGAAGTTTGCCAGGACCGAGGGATCTACGGACCAGGGAATACGATAGGGTTTCCCGGAAAGGGTCCAGCCATCGTGATACAACCCCATGAATCCTGTCATTTCAAAATACTGGGTGGGATGATTGGTTTTGGCTTCCGGGTTGTTCCATGCATAGGTAAGCGATTTTCCCGCATACTCTTTTCTTTTCTGACCGTTTACAGAATCCGGAACCGGAACCCCGGTAACCTCGAGAATGGTGGGGACAATATCCGTTACATTCTGAAATTGTCTTCGCCATTCTCCTCTTGCCTTGATTGCTTTGGGGTACCGTATGGCCGTGGCGGCCATGGTTCCCCCGAAGTGTGATGCCATTTGTTTGGTCCACTGGAAGGGGGTGGAAGAGGCGTACGCCCAGGCCACGGAATAATGGTTGGCCAAATTGGGTCCTCCCCACTCTCCGATTCCTCCATATCTTTCCAGCAGTTCGAGCTGTTGCTCCATAGTAAGGGGTGGGAATCCGTTCTGCATCAACAATTCCGACACTGTACCTGTCGGCGTTCCTTCCGCAGTGCATCCGTTGTCGGCTGTAAGATAGATCACAAGTGTCTTGTCCAACTCACCCAATTCTTCAATACGGTTTATGACCCGTCCAACATGAAAATCGACATGTTCCAGAAAGGCTGCGTTGACTTCCATCTGCCTTGACAAATAAGCTTTGCCTTCCTCGCTGAAGGAATCCCATTGCGGAACTGACTCCGGCCAGTCAACCATTTTTGCATCTTCGGGCACCAAACCCAGGCTTTTCTGACGTTCCAGTAGATGGGCCCTGTAGGCGTGCCATCCTTCATCGAACCGTCCTTTGTATTTGTCACGCCACTCTTCCGGTACCTGGATGGGGGCATGAACAGCACCCGGTGCATAGTAGATGAAGAAAGGAGCGTCCCGCAGGCCTTTCCAGTTGTCCAGCCATTTGATCGCCTGATCCGCCATACCCTGAGAAAGATGGAACTCCGATCCATCGGCGTTGGCTTTCGGGGTTTCGATGGGTGTGGTGTTTTCATACAACAGCGGGTGAAACTGGTTGGTCTCACCGCCCAGGAATCCCCAGAAATATTCGAAACCCCAAATACCTGTCGGCCAGCTTGCAAAAGGACCGGCAGGGGAGGCCTCTTCCATGGGGGTATTGTGCCATTTGCCGAAGGCTGCGGTGGCATATCCATTGTCGGTCAATATCCTGGCAATAGAGGGTGTGCTGTAATCGATTTGCGAATTGTACCCCGGGTAACCGGTGGCAAACTCTGAAATGATCCCGGTTCCGATCTGGTGAATGTTATAGCCGGTCAGCAACGAACCACGGGTCGGGGAACAGACTGCGGCCACGGACATGTGCGTGTACCTAACCCCTTCATCGCCGATTCGGTCGAAGGTGGGCGTACGCATGACGCCCCCATAGGATGTTGCATTCGAATAACCGGCATCATCCAGCATAATTATTAAGACGTTTGGAGATCCTTCAGGAGCTTTGTGAGGTCCAATGAAGTATGGTTTAGAATCTGCGAGCGTTTTCCCCTGAACCCCTTTCCATTCTGCCAGCGGATAAGGAATTGCATTCTTCTCCTGCTCGGTCGAATTCTTTTGTTCGGTCGAACAAGAGATCACGAGTGACAGGACAACGAGAGTCATGAGTGACAAGAACCTTCTTTTCATCTTTTGCCTCCTGTTTTAGAAATTTTCCCTTGTTTCCCCGCTTTCATTGGAACTTCTTTCCGATCGTGACGGTTGCCATCTGTCCTTGAAACCTGTCTCTGGCTCCGAACTCATGCACGTAATGTGCGGTGAGGAACGCCGCCCAAGGGACATGGGTGACGCCGATCTGCACACCGGCTGCGTGGACCTGGTCGTGCACGTCGGGGTTCCGGGCGGCGCTGCCCGTGTCCTCGCTCACCTGCCACTGGCTGTATCCTGCCGGACCGATTTCCAGAAGCAGCGATTCGTCCTTCTTCAGCGGAAGAAACTGGCTGATGCCCCAGTTCCACGTGATGTGCGAGCCGGGTGTGACGTCTATGTCCTGCTTCTTCCCGTGCACCTCACCGGTGAGAGCGACCATAACCGCCGTGGCACGGTGTTCCCATGGATACCATGCCATCGCGGTCTGGAACTGATGGGTCCAAAAGCCGAGACCGATGTTGTCCGGCGCAGGACTGGTAATGGTGAGCCCCAGGCTGGGAAAGGTCACCGACTCGGTGTCGTACCTTCCCACCGGCGCATAAAATCCGTATCCCAGCGAGAAATCCCAGTGCTTCCCGGACCAGCCGAGAAACAGCGGCTCCACGAACATATCCCCCACACCGAACCGGCCCTCGTCCGCCTGGAGACCGGCCCAGGTCTCGGTGCCGAGCGAGGCGCTCACACTGTTGTTGGCGAAGGTCGGTGAAACGTATGCGCCATAGCGCAGGCCGCCAGGCAACTTCCACGGCGCCACCCAAATCAACGTGGGCGCAAGGGTATAGACGTCCACATCCGCCTCCACATGGATGGTCACCCCCGGTCCTGGCCCGGGGTTGATCGTAATGGAATCTACCTTTTTGCCGTCCCCGTTGCGGAAGGTGTCGGTGGTGTAGAAGACGTTGTAGACGAGGGCATACCCTCCCGGTTCAGGGACGAAGAAGTCCCGGATATTCAGCACGCCGGGCGCGTAATGGCCCAACTCCCCGGCCCGTGCCGGACATGAGATGATCATGAGCGCCGCTGAGAGCAGAAGCGCCACGCCAAACAAGATTTCCTCACGTACTTTGCTCATACCCCCCTCCCCGGTCTGCCAGAATCAGTTGAGAGCGCCCGCCTTGTAGTACTTGGTTCCTTTCACCGTTAGCTCCAGGGCCAGGCCGTCGTCGGTGAGTTGGTAAAGCCATACACCCGGAGAGATGGACATGGCCCCGGCAAAGGCTCCGCCCTGGTTGCTCAGCTTCGCCGCCGCCGTGGCCTGCCCGCCAAGCTCCCACCCGGAGTTGACGAAACGATTCAGATCGGCCTGATTTTCGAAGACCCAGATCAGCCTGAACTTCTTGACTCCCAGACCCAGACCCGCCTGCACCTCCACCATCTTCATGAAGGTTTCCTTCTTGGTCTTGTTGTCCACCGCGATCCCACTGCCGGAGCCGCCTCCGGCGAAAAAGATCTTCATGCCGAAATTGCTGAACACGGCATACCCGGCCGAACCGGCAACCGCTTTCCTGGCCGAAGGCTGCACTTTGTAGAGTCGGGCCAGTGTTTCGTTTGCCGTCTTGCGGACGTCCGCTCTCTTCTGCTTGGTCTTTTCCTCGCTTGCCGCCGCCAAGGGCGTCGCGGCGAAGGCGAAACCGAACAGAAGCATAAGGGCGATTCCCCATGCAAAGAATTTGTCTCGGTTCATCTCGCTTTCTCCTTTCCTGC
>CAYZAH010000179.1:0-7410 GCA_964475805.1 uncultured Pirellulales bacterium
TCGCACCCACTCGGCCCGCCAGGGTTTGTCGCCCCGCTCGGAGTCCTCGAAAAAGCGATAGATACAAACGTTGGTTCCGCGCATGAAATACGGCTCGCCGTTGAGAATGGCCCGGCCGGATTGGCGGTCGAATCGAAATGATCGCATTCCGAATCGCGTGCGCGTATGGTCGCCCTTCGTCCAAAGCTCCAGCTCGTAAAGAAACGGATCTTCCGGCGTCCACAGGTGACATTGCGGGATGGGAATCGCGAAGTCAATTGGCATTTTCTTTCGCTCCGCCGATCCGGCCAAACCCACCGCCCCGGTGCGGACCGTCTCGCCTGTGCTTACCTCTCGCAATCGGAAGCGGACCTCCAACTCCGACATGCCGGCCGTCTTCTCCAAATCCGCCACAACGTTCACCTTGCCGTTGGCTAAATCGGGAGCTGTCTGAACCTGCGCGATATACGGCGCGCCCGTCAGGATCAATTCGACCGAGTCATATATACCGGGAATGTACAGGTATTTCTCGAAGTCCCAGCCCGTCGGCATCCCTTCGGGCAGTGATTCGCGATCCGCGCCCACGCGGATAATCAGCTCATTCTGCTCGCCCTCCGCCTTGAGAAATCTTTTGACGTCTAGAAGAGCGGGCGTAAAGCACGGCAGGTGCTCGCCGACGACTTGGCCGTTCAAAAATATTTTCGTGCCATACTTAGCTTTGTGGATCTTCAATATCGCAATATCCGGAGCCGGCGCGTCCAGCGTAAACGTCCGGCGATACCAAAATGCCTGTCGCCTCGGGCTTTTCTTGCCGACCTCATCGAATCCGGGCGTGGCCATATCCACCAGTCCGGGCACCGGCACCTCGTGCGTGAAGCTCTCGGGAATTGAATCCATCGAGCCTTCAGCTATCCCCCATATACCATCCAAGTCGATGACGTGCCTCAATTCCGGCTCGGGCTTTTCGGAAGACCCCACAGACCTCATGCGGCCCCCCGGCGTGCTGTAGCATCCCCCAGAGATAACACATAAGATCACGAAAAGAATCAGTTGCGTTCGTCCGTGCATTTTCACTTTCCTTTCGGGCGAGCCTTCGCCCCCGCAGCTAAGAGACCGGTTTTACCGATCTGCCCAACGCCTCGAACATGGCCAGGACGTTTTCCGTCGGCGTATTGCACTGAATGTTGTGCACCGGGTTGAACACGAAGCCGTTCGTGGCGCCGAACACCTTCACCCGCTCGGCTACCTCTTTACGCACCTCTTCCGGTGTGCCGAAAGGCAGGGTCTTTTGCGTATCCACGCCCCCGCCCCAAAAGACGATGCGTCCCCCGTATTTCTCAGCCAGGCGTTCCGGGGCCATCCCTTGGGCGGAGGTCTGCACGGGATTGAGGATATCGAAACCGGCCTCGATGAATCCTTCGATCAATGGCTCACATCCGCCGCAACAGTGCTTCAGTGTCTTCCATTGCGTATGGGTGTGAATCCAGTCGTTCAGCTTCTTGCTGAATGGCAGATAGAGGTCCCTGTAACTATCGAGGCCGCAAAACAGGGTATTCTGCGCCGCTAAATCCGTCCCGTCGACAAAGACGACCTGGACCTTATCGCCCACGGCCTGGTAGAGCCTCTCGAAATTCTTCAGCGCGACGTCCACCTGACCGGCAAAGACCTCTTTAATATAGTCCTTCCGTGTCACCGTACTGATGTACCATTCTTCGATGTCACGAATTCCCTTCGGGTCCTTGAGGCCCGGCGCCGGCACGTGTGCGATATCACCAAGGCCCGCATTCGGAAGACCCATCGCAATCGCAAGATCGGTATTGTTGAACAGATCGTTCGCATGCCGTTCGTAAAACGTCAACTCTTCATCGGTCAGAAGCGTAAATTCTTCGAGGTTATCCGCCGGGTCGAGCTTCGCCTCGTCGATGGGATGCTGGCGTATGATCGCGTCGAAGTAGAACCCGCCTTTCGGCATTCGGGCTGAGGGACCGACGGAGCTGTCGCCCTGCGGATATTGGAGAATGTCGCCATCCGGCTCGGGCGTAGTATTGAACTTGCCGGGAACCAATACGTTCGTCCCGTCGAACGTTCGCCAGGGTTTGAAGTCCGTATTCGCGAAGCCGAAGTGGTTTCTCGTGCCCGGCACCTTCACCACGTCAATCTTCAGCGCCTCCAGCAAATCCATCGCCACCTCGCCCAGCATCTGGTACGGCTCATCGACCTTCACCGGCTCGCCCGGTTTGTCCAAACCGAGCGCTTGGCGCAGATGTGCGACGACGCTCACGTGCGCCCCGCTGGTGTTCGTCCCGCCCAGGTCCACGGGAACGCGATCGACCGGCTCATAGCGAAGCGCCCGGAGCACCCGCTCTCGGCCGGTCATCGACGATTTACCATCGAAATCACTGCTCATTGAAGCTCTCCTGAAACTCCACTCCTTGGATTTCCAAACAATGTCTTCGTCCGGCTCGTATTCTATCACGTCTGAGGCGTGATGACAAAGGTTACGTTCTTGTCCAATAAGCAATTAAGTAGCCTGCCGACATGGACGATGGAATAGTGATAGGGTTGACAAATGCGCCCGTAGGCGTGATAATGCTTGGCAAGCCCTGGATGAAGGGGCTTTTTTTGTGTTTTTGGCGTGAGAAAGGATAGATTATGAGAAGCTCTTCTCTTAATAGAGTTGTTCTGCTTTGTCTTGTGATACTCGTCGGCGGGATTGGCCTGAGTTGTCGAAAAGAATCCTCCCAACAGGTAGATGCCAATAAGCCCGACCCTAACGCGACGTCCGAAAATGCTCTTTCCGTGCCGGACGCCAATGCGCCCGCTCAGCCGGCCGAGCAGGATGTCGCCGCTATCGTTGACGGTGTAAAGATCAAGGAAAGCGCAGTCATGGAGCTGCTCAAGCCTCAATTTGACCGGATCGACCAACAGGGCGCAGGCCTTCCGCCTTCGGTGGCCGAGCAATATAAGAAGCAGCTCAGACAGCAGGGTCTGGAACAATTGATCCGCAGGCAATTGCTGGACGAGAAAATCAGACAAGCCAACGTTACGGTGACTGACGAAGAGGTCACGAATCAAATCAATCAGATCGCGGCCGCCCAGAATATGTCGCTCGACGACTTCAAGAGGACGATGGAACAGTACGGCCGGAACTTCGACGAGGTCAAAGAGGACGTGCGAAAGGCCCTCTCCCGGAACAAGTTCATGGAAGAACAATGGGCGGGTAAGATAAACGTCACCGAAGAAGATGCGAAGAAATACTACGACGAGAATCAGAAGCGATTCAACGTGCCCGAGGAGGTCAGGGTTAGTCATATCCTGATACAATTCAGACCGCAGGATCCGAACGCCGACCCGAACGAGGCGAAAGCGAAAGCCAAAGCCAAGGCGGAAAAGCTGCTCCAGGAGATCAAAAACGGAGCCGATTTCGCCGAATTGGCCAAGGCTAACTCGGACTGCCCGTCGGCACCAAAGGGCGGCGATTTGGGTTTCTTCCCAAGAGGCAAGACAACACCGGAGTTTGAGAAAGTGGCTTTCGCGCTAAAAATCGGCGAGGTCAGCGGCATCGTGGAGACCGAATACGGTTACCACATCATCAAAGCCACGGGGCACAAAGACGCCCACGTTATTTCATTCGATGAGGCCAAAGACCAAATCATCAAGGAGCTCACCGAGAAGAAACAATTGGACTTCGCCGAGAAGTATATCGACTCGCTCAAGGCCCAGGCCAAAATTGTCTATCCGTCCAAATCGTGACCACCGTCCGGGAAAATCGCCGGCGGCGCGCCCGTCCGATCAGGACGCGCCGGTCAGGAGCACCGCGGGATCGAGGTTAGCGGCTTCGATGCCCTTGAAGTAGTTCGCCGTGCCGACCTTAAGCTCGATTGTTGCCTCTTCGTCACAGACAATGATTCCCTTGGGGTGCATTTGCAGGGCGCTGATAGTCCACATGTGATTGACGCTGCCTTCCACCGCGTGCTGGACGGCGTGCGCCTTATTGTGGCCGCTGACGATAATCAGCACTTCTTCGGCCTCCATCACCGTAGCGACTCCCACCGTCAGAGCGGTCTTCGGTACCTTGTTCACGTCCCCGCCGAAGAACCTCGAGTTAGCGACAATCGTGTCATAGGTGAGCGTCTTAACGCGCGTCCGTGAATTCAACGATGAACCGGGCTCATTGAAGGCGATGTGCCCATCCGGGCCGATTCCGCCGAGGAAGAGCTTGATTCCGCCCAGGTCTTCTATCTTCTTTTCATACGCCTCACATTCGGCGTGGAGGTCCGGCGCGTTGCCGTTGAGGATATTGACGTTCTCTTTCTTGACATCGACGTGGCTGAACAAATTGCTCCACATGAACGAATGGTAGCTTTCCGGATGATCCTCGGGAATATTCACGTATTCATCCATGTTGAAGGTCACGACGTTCTGGAAGGAGACCTTCCCCTTCTTGTTGAGTTGCACCAGCTCCTTGTAGGCCCCGAGAGGCGAAGATCCCGTAGGAAGACCCAACACAAAAGGCTCGGACGCAGTCGGTCCAAACTCCTTGATGCACTTGACGATATAATTCGCGGTCCACTTGGCCGCCATATCATAATCCGGTTCGATAATGACTCTCATGACTTCTCTTCTCCTGGATACCAAAACAATGTAAAAAAACTACGAAACGATCGTGGCAGATCATATAGCACCAGCCCGCACGACGCAAACCCTTTTTGTGTAATCCTGTGGAATCAGGCGTGAGAAAACCTTCCGGCAAGCGATTCTTTATCCCTGACGAATCGCTTTTCCAAGCCGGTTATCTCAATCATTGTCTTTGCGGACGTCCAGGCTCTATTTTCTGCTGACGACGACCTTCTCGACCTTGAACTGTCCTACTGTAGCGGCCAGATTGAAGAAATCCTCCGGATTACCGTTGCCGACGGCTAAGGCGATGTGTCCGGCGTCGTAGCCGCCCCGTCCGCCCCCTCTGAAAGAGGCGTCGAGGCCGATCCATTTGCCGCCCACATAGGCCTGCGCCCAGGCGTGTCCGCCGAAGCCGCGATGACCGGCAAAGTCATTCACATACGCCACCCCGACGACGACCCGAGCGGGAATTCCCACCGCCCGGCACATGGCGGCCGTGAGCACGGCGAACTCCGAGCAGTCCCCCTGCCGGCTGGCCGCGACCTCCGCCGCTGAGGCATACCCGACGGACAGACTCCTGTCCTCGACGTATTCGCCCACAAATGCTTCGATCTTCTTGGCCGCCGCCGCGGCGTCCTTGGTATTGCCGACGGCACGCCGGGCAAGGGCGATCACGGCCTCGTCGTTAGACTGAAGAAATCTCGTCGGTTTCGTCGCTTCCAGAACGGCCGGGTCCGAGCCATCGTAAGGAAAAACTGTCCCTGAACGTGCGGCCACCGGCCTAACCGTCAGGATTACTTTGCCGTTGCTCAGGTGCTCGGCGTGCTGGTTGTCGTCGGAGGGGATGGTTAGATCCGCGGCGCCTTCTATCGGGGCCAATTCGTATGTGATGGACTTGGCCGAAGCCAGATTGTATAACGGCTTCGGACTCGCCAGGAACATCTTGTCGATCAGATCCAGCACGTCGTTTTGGCTCAGTGCAACCTCCCTGGCGCAGGCAATCACTTCGACATTCATCCCCGCGATGGGCATCGTGGTCTTCTGAAGCTGAAGGTCCTCGTCAACGTAACTGGTGGTGACAATTTTCCCAGCTCCGGGCATGTTGAGCGTCGTTGCCATCTCCCTCAGAGCCACGACGCGTCCCAGCAAGTCAACGTTCCGGACGGCTCCGACACGAATGTGGGCGTCGACCGCCTGGAAAATTCCCGGCTGAAATACCTTCACTGTGTATTGCAGGCCCTCCTTCATCCCCCTCTTCGATTCAGCTAAGCGCAAACCCTCGGCCATGACCGCCCCTTGCGGCCATTGAAGCGTTCTTTTCCGCTGGACCCCCATCGACGTCGTTGTCAGGTCCACTTTGCCTCTCTCATCCACCGTCCCGGCCACGGTCATGACCATCGCTCCCAACTTCTGCTCGAGCTCGAAGCCCAGCGGTTCGCCGGCCGTCGTCTCGATACTCGTTTCCTTCATCTCCACGGTCATCGGGACAGCCATTCGGCTGAACGTCATGCTGACTTGCTCGCTGGTGGTCACTTTGCCCTCGGAAACAACCCGGCTTTGGATCGAATAACCGATCTTCTTGCCCTCCATGAACATGGCGAAATATTCTTTCTCGTCCGCAGCTTCCGCGGATTTGGCTGGGACGGTATGGGTCGTGCAAACGATGATCGAAAACAGGAGACCGATACTCAAAACGGGGCGAATCTTCATGATCCAATTCCTTTCCGACTTAGCTTCTGTCGTGGGCCATTATACGTTAAGATCACGACTCCTGACCATAACATTCCCCAACAGTCGTATATTATCCATATTTTCACCTGCCGAACGCACAGGAGACCCTGGATTTTCGCCCGACCCGATGTCCGCCGGTTGCATTGTTGTGCCTCCGGGCCTAAGATAGCCGATATTCAAGGAGTCAGCGTCGAAAACACTGATCGCTGATTCTTGAAATGACTGTTAGGCAACGAGAAGTTATGACATTTGACGCATTATTGACACTCGTTCGATCTGCCGATTCTCCCCGCATTTGCATCGACTCGCGGCGCGTTGAGGCCGGAGACGTCTTCGTTGCGGTCAAAGGCCCCGCCTATGACGGCCACGACTTTGTCGCGCAGGCCCTTGCAAATGGAGCTAAGTACGTCGTTTGCCGCAAGCATACGCCACAAAGTACGAGCAGTACGACGTGCGAGTTCATCACGGTTGACGATACGTCGGACGCGGCGGCGGTTCTGGCCCAGGCGGCGAACGGCGACCCCGCTGCACAGTTGACGAATCTCGCTGTCACGGGTACGAACGGAAAAACCACCGTCGCGTTCCTGGTGCGCTCGTGTATTCAGCAGGCCGGGCACAAATGCGGCCTCATCGGAACGGTTGTTTATGATACGTGCTCGCCGAACCGTTATCAGGCGGCTCTGACGACGCCCGGCTGTTTGGACATCGCCGACAAGCAACGAGAAATGGTCCGAAACGGCGCCGAGTTCATGGTGATCGAAGCCAGCAGCCATGCCCTTTCCCAGAATCGTTTGGCGCACATTGATTTCAAGGCGGCGGCCTTTACCAACCTCACCGGCGACCATTTGGATTATCACAAGACCAAACACGACTATTTGGCTGCGAAGACCCGGCTCTTCTCATCGCTGTCATCCGATGCTGCGGCGGTACTGAACAAACAATCCCCTGAAGCCGAACAAATCGCCGCCGAAACCGGAGCCAGAGTTCTATGGTACGCCATCGAACGGGAAGGCGACCTGATCGCCCATATCGAATCGATGGATATCAACGGAACGACCTTCGTGATGGAGTACGCCGGGA
>CAYZAH010000180.1:0-7395 GCA_964475805.1 uncultured Pirellulales bacterium
GACGTCATAATGTTTCTGTTGAGTATTATCTTTTCTAATCAGGAATACGCAAAGGCATTTATTGTGATCGTCGGGATATTCTGCATGAGGTCCATTAACGTTGTATTAGCGGTGTATTGAAATTGCATTGCCAGCCGAGCATCCGGTACTCCCGTTTATGTGTCGCGTGCGCGCGCGAATGTTGAGGGGGGCTCAGGCAAGGGGGGATTGGCCGGCTGAGTACATTTGAGAAAGAGGTTGTTTGTGGACAAAGAGAAGAAGCCGTTGTGCTATTCCGGTCGGCGGTCCCGGTTACGAGCCGGGCAGGTTCACCATCCACTCGGGCCATTGCGGCAGCGGGTCCGTCATGCTGTACGTTCGGTGCCACTTGAGGTCCCAGAGGGCCTTGAGCTTCACTCGGTCCACCGAGCCGTCCATCATGCACACGAAGATCGTGTAGGCGTGGCGGTTCATGCAATAACGTCCGAAGCCGGTGTTGTAGCGAATCGACTCGTCGTCGGGGGCCGGGTCGGTGCGGGTGGTGGGGCCGCCACCCCATCGCCAGCACTCCAGGAACATCGGAATCCGGGCGGCGCCTTTCGCGTCGATCCGCCGCCACGATCTGCGGTCCGCTCCCTCCAGTCCCCAAACCGTGGTTATGCCCGGCCGCAAGTTATAGCACCAATTGTTGATGCCGTAGCTGTTCTTGTGGAGCTTTTCGCCGATCTGGCAATCCCAGGCCATGTGAGCGGGGACCGCTTCGCCTTCTTCCTCGGTTTTCGTGGCCATCGGGCACACGCGGGCCTTCTCCCCGCCGGATTCGTAGTAGGGCAGAAGGGGGACGATCCACGTGCCGCCGCCCGCCTCGCTCGAATCTTTCCAGACCATGAATTTGCTATCGTTGTCCTGGGTGTAGAGGTAGAACAATTTGCCCCATTGGGTGAGATTCGACTTGCAGATGACGGCCTTCGCCTGGTTCTTGGCGGCCCTCAGCGACGGCAGCAAAATCGCCAGCAGCAGGGCGATGATGGCGATGACGACCAGCAGCTCAATTAACGTAAAGCCTTTTCGATTCCTCACAACTCGACTCCATCATACGACCGGGAAAGACCGGGATCACAGAGTATGTTACCACATCAGAAGATGGAATTCAATGGCGAATCTCGAATGTCCAGTGACGAAGTAGTCGCGTCGTGTCTTAGTTACTGGCGTTCAATGCGATTTGCACGTTGCCCTCGGATCGGTTGACGATCTGCTCCGTGCCTTTGAAGACGTTTCCGGTAATGACGGCCCGGCTGACGTCTTTGCCCAGAAGAACGTGCGGCAGATTCTGCCGAAACTCGCATCCACGGATCAGCACGGTGCCGCCTTGGGCCTGGATGGCCAAACGATCTTTCTCCTTACCGCCCCACTGGACGAAGGTGCAATCGGCAAAGCCGACGGTTCCCGTTCCGGCGATCTTGGCGATCTGGTTGCACGGGCCCCAGAACGCGCAGTTCGAGAAGCGGACGCTGCCCATGTTGGTTTGTGCGACGTTTATCATCGTGGGGTCCGGGCCGTGAAAGGAGACGAACTCGCCGTTGGTAATCAGCAGGCCGAACGGCGCGCATTGCTCGACGACGAGGGCCGTGTAACAATCGTCGGCGCCGATGCCGAGGAAGTTGCCGTTGCAAACGCCTGTTCCACTGCGGATGAATTTATAGCCGACGTTGTAGCCGAAGCAGAAAGTGTTCAGAACGTACTGCCAGTCGGACCGGCCGAAGATGAACGCCTCGCCGTTTTCCATTTGCCACTGGAACAGCTTGGGCTTCGTGCTCCACCACGGATTGAAATGCACGTTCTCGATGCGCCCGATGTCGTAGATGGCGTCGATCAGGATGCCTCGCCGGAGCGGCTGGCCGTGGACGTCACGGATTAGGTGACGTTCGTTTTGCGTGGCGTCGATACCGTTGTACGGATTGAGCATCTCGACTGCGAGCACGGCGGGGTTCTTGCCTCGCATGGTGATGGCCCAGGGGTACGGTTTGGGGACGTCATCGACGTTTTGCTCCGGGTAATAGAGCACGACGCCCTTGAGCGTGCTGTTCGTGTTGAGAGCGATAAAGGCCGGCCCGTCCTCTTGCCCCGCGCTTTCAGTCACGAGAAACGTAGTCCCGTCGTCCATCGGTTTGGGAAGCCCGCGGTCGCGTATGCCGTTATGAGCCGGGACGGATTGCCAGATGCCCTCTAATGTCACGGCGTTCGGCACGTTCAAATGACCCGCAAAGAGGTAATTGCCGCGCGGGGCGTAGACAATGCCTCCTCCGGCCTGGCCCATGGCGTCCAGCGCCTTTTGAAACGCGGCGGTATCGTCCGCTTGCCCGTCACCGAGCGCGCCGTAGGCTCGCACATTGATTCGGTCTGGAACGAAAGTCCGGGCCTGCTCTTGGGCGAGAGCCGAGACGGTAAGGACGAGTGATAGTGTTGCGAAAAGTAAGCCAAGCCGTTTCATTTTTTACTCCTATTTCTGATTCTTCAAAGCTATTTCTTCCATCCCGGTCCTCTCACGACGCGGCCCGGCTTAGCGCCCGTGTGCTCGCCATTCTTGAGCACCTGTGTGCCGTTCACAAAGACGTGGACCACGCCCGTTGCGTACTGGTGCGGCTTCTCATACGTCGCATGATCTCTGATTGTCTCGGGATCGAAAACCACAACGTCTGCAAAGTATCCCTTTTGGAGCCTTCCCCGTCGGTCGAGCTTGAGGTTGTCCGCCGGCAGCGAGGTCAGCCGCCTGATCGCCTCGGCTAAGGGGATGACCTTCTCCTCGCGGACGTACTTGCCCAGGAGCCGGGCGAAGTTGCCATGGGCGCGCGGATGCGGGTTGGACTTGAGGAAGACGCCCTCGGTGGCACGCGACGCAGCGTCCGAACAAAAGCTCACCCAGGGCAGGGCGATCTGCCTTTTCACATTCTCCTCCGACATGAGAAAGTAGACCGTGTCAACCCGGCTGTCGTCTTCGACGACCAGGTCGATGGCCGTTTCCTCTGGCGACGTGCCCCTCATCCGGGCGATCTCGCCGAGCGTCTTGCCCGTCAGGTGCCTGAGCTTTTCATTCTTGAAGCCGACTAATAGAACCTTGTCCGCCGACCCGGTCAGAAGATACAGATTCTCCCATTCGTCCGTCGGTGTGGACATCTCTCTGATGACGCGTTGTTTGATCTTCGGGTCTTTGAGTCGCGCCACCCACGCCCGGTGTCCACCCGCCTGCACCCAGGGTGGCATGGCGGCGTCCAGGCCCGTCGCCGCCGCCGTGTAGGTATACATGTCCGCCGTGATGTGCAGCCCTTCGGCCCGGGCCTTCTCGATCTTGTCGATCATGGCATCGAGCTTGGGCCAGTTCGCCTGCCCGGCCGCTTTCATGTGATATAGCTCCGCGGTCACGTTTGCCTTTCGCGATACCGTGATTAGCTCATCCAGTGCTTCGAGCAAGCCGTTCCCTTCACTGCGAATGTGCGAAATGTATACACCGCCGTATCGACCCGCCACTTCTGCAAGAGCGATCAGTTCGTCCGTATCGGCGTAGACGCCGGGCGCATAGATCAGCGCCGAGCTGACTCCGAGCGCTCCTTCCTGCATGGCTTGCGCCACGAGTTGCCGCATCTGGTCGAGCTGCCCGGCGGTAGGGCGGATGTCACCATATCCGATGGTATGCACGCGAACGGTGGCCGCCCCGACGAAGGAGGCGACGTTCGGTGACACGCCTCGCTTGACAAGGTATTCGAGGAATTCTCCGAGCGTCGTCCATTCGACAGGGTACTTGATGTCCCCCTGCGATGCGCGCATGTCCCGCTTCATCGCCTCGTTCAAAGGCCCCATCGACGAGCCTTCGCCCAAGACTTCGAGCGTTACACCCTGGCGGATTTCTCCTTGTGAGCGTCCGTCTTGGATCAGCGACTCATTGGACCAGCTTAGCATGTTGATAAAGCCCGGAGCGACGGCCAGACCATTGGCATCGACAACCATGTCCGCGTCTGTCCCGAGCCGCCCGATAGCCGCGATATGCCCGTCTTTGATCCCGATGTCTGCGACGTATGGAGCCTCGCCGGAGCCATCGTAAATGTCCCCTGAGGTGATGACCACGTCGTAGGTCTTTGCCGGGCCGACAGCGGCCGCACTGATAACGATGAGAGCTACACGAAAGAACAGAGCGGCTTTGCCCATGTCACTATCTCCTTAGCGCCGGCTCATTGGCGCGGGATTCCCCGAAGTACGTCGGTCGGGGCGTAGTCGTCCGTGAGAATCGGTCCTTTGCGGACGTAATCGTCCGATCCTTCTTGGCCTTCGATAATCGCCGGAAGATCGATGGTGAATTGCTTTTCCTTTTGCAGTTTGCGAGCGGTGGCCAGTACCTCTTCTGCGGTCAGAGGCTTATCCCGCAGATCGGCAATGACGGCGACGTTGCTGCCCGAGCCGTAGGAATATTGATTGCGGAAGACGGCATCGAAGGTGCGCCGATGGTAATGATACGATTCGAAGCCGGGGCGCAAATTGCTGACAACGACGCCCTCCGGCGTCAAGAGCGACTTCAGTATCTCTATGAACTCCTTCGTCGTCAGGTGGTAGGGGATGTAGCCGCCCCGGAACGCGTCTACGAAGATGATGTCGTATTTTATTTTGTCCCGCACGAATCGCCGGGCCTGCACCCGCCCGTCGCGAACGTATACCTTCATGTACTTATCTTCCTTGAAGCCGAAATACTTTTTGGCGGCCTCGACGACGTCGGGATCGATATCGACATTGTCGATTGGCACGCCGGGGTAGTAATGGTGAATCGCCATCGGTATCGTTCCTCCGCCCAGTCCGATGAATAGAATTCGCTTCGGGTCCGGCTTGTGAGCGAAGCCTGCGAACATGAGCGAATAGTAGTACATCTCGAACTCGAGCGGCTTGCGGATATTGATCGCCGATTCCTCGTACTCGCCGCCGGATCGCCGGAACTGAAGCCGGCGCACCCCGCCGGACTCGACCACCCGGATGTAATGATACAAGCTCTCTTTTTCCAAGAGGACCTTGTAGTCGAACGACGAATCATCCTCCTGCCCCAGGACCGTCCAGCCTTGATCACCCTCAGCCGCCAGAGCTATCGCCGCACTTCCCACTGAAATCACAACGACGGCCATCATCGAAGATCCAAGTCTCATATAGAACAACCTCCCGCTTAATGTTTAGGATTTTATGCTTGGGATTTTTTACCTTTCGCATTCCACGTGACTAACAGCAGCAGGGCGATCAACACCAATACCCCGCTGGAGAGAAACAATATGTTCCGGATGCCCATCCACAGGATCAGGTAGAACGACGTGAACAAACATCCGAGGCAACTGCCCACAGTCGATATGGCATACAGGGTTCCCGCTTTGCTTCCAACGGAAGCAACGTCCTGTGTCACCAGGCGAACGGCATAGGGCGAGACCATCCCCAACAGCATACTTGGGACGAAGAACAAAGCGGTTGCGGCCAGCAGCGATCCCCATCGCTCGTGCAGGCCGAGGTCCGCGAACCAGCCACTCGCCGTCCGATGCCAGAAGGCCATGGGCACGATCGAGATCGCCGCCACAAAGATAATGACCGCCAACCCCGAACCGGCGGGATAACGCTGCGAGAGCAATCCGCCGACGAAGTAGCCAACGCTAAGCGCCGCTAAGAAAACACTGATGATGCTCCCCCATGTCCAGACGCCGCTGCCGAAATCGGGTGACAGCATCCGCCCACCCACGATCTCCAGGCCCATCAGGACCCATCCACATCCGAACACCGTGACAACAACACCAAACGTCCGTAACATATACCCCTTTCCGATAGGGTCAGCCTGATCGTCTTTGATCCTCTCGATCCAGCAAATGACACAATCATACCATGCTCTGTCATTCCCGCGAAAGCGGGAATCCATTGAATTTGTCGCGTTCCTGGATCCCTGCTTTCGCAGGGATGACAGGGCGGCTTGGGCAAGTCAGTTGTTTGCCTTTCGGGACAGGGTTATCGTTTGCTCCGGCGTAGTTCGGATAAGCAGGTCGTTTCCATCTCGGCCTATTGCGTCGCGTGAGACGCCGCTTGTTTTAAAGTCCGCGCCGCCAAACGGATTCTCGAGCCGGCAAAGGCCGCCTTTCTCGGGGGTGATTTCCACGGTCTGGACGGAACCGTTTCGCCTGATCGCCGAGACCAGAAACGCCCCCTCGGCGCGAAGCGTTTTGAACGAGGCGTCCTTCCAGCTTGCCGGAACCGCCGGGAAGAGGCGGATGGTCCCCGAGTAGCTTTGCAGCAACATCTCTTGCAAGCCCGCCGCCGAGGCGAAGTTACCCTCCAAGGTGAAGGGGCGATAGCGGAAGTTGGAGTATCCCTTGCCCGATTGGTCGCCATTGCAGTGAAAGCCGTTGCGCAGGCAAAAGGCCGTCGAGAATATCTCCAGCGCCTTGGCGGCTTTTTCTCCATCTCGCGCTCGCGCCGCCAAGCTGGCAAGCCAACTGAAGCTGTAGCCGCACCATTGCGATGTTCCCTTCTCGTCCAGATCGGCTAAGGAGGCTTTGATAATCGCCCGGTCCTCCGGGCCGTTTTCCCAACGGATCAGGCCCAGTGGATGGATCGCCATCAGGTGGGAGAAGTGCCGGTGCGAGGAGGGCAAGGGATAGTCCTTCGCGACGAGCACTTTCTTGCTGTCCGGGTCCAGCGCCAAGTCGGGCATTTCCCCGAGCACTTGTTTCCAGTGCCTCGCCTGGTCCGGCTCACCGACCTCCGTCGCCAGCTCCGCCGTCTTCTCGAAAGCCCAGCGAATCAGGGCTAAGTCGTAATTTGTGATGGTGGGAAACCACGCTTCCAGCCGGTTGTCGTTGATCTCCGGCGACGAGCTCAAGGGCAGCGTGCGCTTGCCATCGGGTCCTTTCTCGGTGATCGCCTCTAAGAAGACGGACGTCTGGCGAAGCCACGGATATGCCCGGTTCTTGAGGAAATCCCGGTCCATGCTGTATCGCCATTGCATGTAGAAATGGTGGGCCAGCCAGGCGGCGGTCGTTGCCGAGTGCGTGTACTGGTGCCAGCCGCCGATCTGCTCCTGGTTCAGGTCAGCCGTCATGGGGACGTTCAGGCCCGGCAGGTCGAAAAACCGTTTCGTCCAGGCCCTCGCGGTATCCCTGGTTCGCCAAAGCCAGTTCACGTATCCGAAGGCGCCGTCGAGATGATTGCCGCTATAGGCGGGCCAATAGCTCAATTCCGTATTCAAGTCGTGATGGTAGTCTCCCTTCCAGGGCGGGATTTTCATGTTATCCGCCGTCCACGGTCCCTGGAGGGTGATGGGCGGCGTGTCCGGCCGGGCCGCCGAGCCGAATTTGTACATCTCCAGATACCATTGCCTTTCGATAATCGGATCGGGAACGCGAACCGACG
>CAYZAH010000181.1:0-7334 GCA_964475805.1 uncultured Pirellulales bacterium
TGTCGCCTACGCAGGCGACGAGCTTAGCGTCGGCCTCATGGTTGGCAACGCCGATCACCAGTACCAAAGCCAATACAAATGAAGTCACTTCTCTCATCTTGTTGCGCCCTCACAAATAGTTCACTCACTGCAACATACTATCTCCCAACGGCTGCGCCTGTACCCAGCCCCGGCGGGATCGGAGCGAGAGTCAGCACACCTCCTGCGTTGGAAAACTCAAGCTAACTGGTCACGGCATCTATCATTATATGATTTCTACGAGAAGAAATCAACGATGGACTGGTTCTCCTATCTCGGTACCGGTCGATACGGGGTAAGTTGCAGCATACTCGTCCCAGTTTCTTTCCTGCAGAGACGTGAAGGCCTCCTATGGATGGCCTAAGGTGATTCTACCTCGATCTTTCCCATGTTGTACCAGCCGTCCGGCAGCCGGCCTTCAATAGCCAGCTTGACCCTGGGTTTGTCGATGCGATCATCGAGAATCCCGATTTGCAGATTATATCGGCCCGGGGCGGTGTCCCGCGGAATACTCACGGTCCCGTTGTACAGGTTGTCGCCGGGCAGCCAGGATTGAATATCGGCGTCGGTAACGAGAACGACGTGCTCGTCGGCCCTATCGAGGCGAAACGCCAGTCGAAAAGGATGATAGCACGGGGCTACCCCTTTGTTCTCCCACCAGGAGGTGAATGTTAGATCTTTTCCCGACTTTGCTTTGGCCGGATAGGTGAGCTTGCGCAATACAAAGCGGTAGCCCATCCTCTTGAGCCAACGGTTTACCTGCGGCCACCATTCGTCGGGCACCGCAGATGATTTCGCATTGAAAGATGAGATGTGCCATTTTAGAGACTGGTCAATAATGTAGTCAACGTCCCAGCCCTTGTCCTTCCAATACTGCATGACCCAACAGACTTCGAGCGTTACCGGTGCCTTTTTCCAGGCGTCTTTCATCCCAAAATTGATGATCGCCTGCGGATAGTAGTCGCACATGTGACACCATGTCGGACTGAAACCTCCCATATCCCCAAGGCAATCCACCCTCCACCCTACGTTTCGCTTGGACAGTCCGTAACGGTTGGTCTTTTCATCCGTCAGGAGCATAACCAAATGTGTCTTTTGGAAAGCCTCGAGATAGCTGTCCACCAGAGCTTCGCGTGTTTCTTGGGTCAACAGGGCGGACCCGGCTCCTTCTCCCCATGCCCCGACGATGGACAGATCGACACTCTCGAGCGTTGGGTGCCCATCGTAGCGGATGCCTAACTCTCGAATCATGTCGCCAAAATGCTCGATATAGCGTACATCCTCCGGATTCGTGCGCCATTTCTTTACGAGCAGGTTCTTTTCCGGCCCCACCATTTCCCGGTACCAGTCAGGCACGTCATTGTCCGCCCCGGTTCCGTATGGAGCGATGCGAAGCAGCAGTGTTTGACCGCGAGCCGCCGCCGTCTCCAGAGCCTTGTCTATGAGGTCCCACCGATACTCGTCTCGGGCCGGCTCAATGAATTTCCAGTACACCCGGAAATAGGCCAGGGAAGTCATTGGATGATTCTCGTTCTTCAGATTGCCATCGAACTCCTGATAGACGATCGGATAGCCTTCCGTCCATTTAGTGCCTTCATTCAGCTTGTCGCCGTTGAATCGCTGGAAGGTCATGAATCCGATGCCGGGGTTGACCAGAACCTCGTCAATCTCCTTCGGCCGGACAACAACCGTCTCCTGTGAAAACGCAACCATCGGCCACAGAATCATCAGGACGGCGAAAAGACGGTACCTCGTATCCATTTGTTGTTCCTTTCTACTTGGATTCTTCATTTCACGCCATAGACGTTACTCATGGTAAGGTTGAATTTCGAGGAAGTTGAAGGCTTGTTCCTGTCCGAAGGGAGCGGCGGGGTGGTCGGCGTTCTCCCAATCGCTAACCGTCAGAGTAGCGGTCGTCGTCCTGGCCCGGAAGACCTTCCAGTGGTAGGTGATGCAAACCGGTATCTTAGGCTCGGGACTGGAGGCGTAGACTTCGGTGAATGATCGAGCGGCGTCGACGTCCGCGCCCTCGATAAGGACCGTTGAGAAGGATTTGGTGTCCTCGACCTTTCTCGGCTTAGGCGTGACGAGATCGTTGTAATCGCAGACGAACATTTCGAACGAGTAGAGCCTGCCGGGCTGAAGGTCCTTGATCGTTTGTGAGAACGTGTTTGCTCTTTTGTCACTCCGTTTCATGCAGAGGAATGTATCGCCGATGTGCTCGGGGTCGGGAGGGGTGCCGAGTCCCATGTACCGGCCTTCGATTCTGCCGTATCGAGGAAAGCTCTTGGCGGCGATGCTGCCCTCTTCAGCCGGATGGAGGACCCAGCCGTCCGTGCCGTGCTCGAAATCGGCGTTCTGGATGTGCGTCAGGAACAGGGGATCATGGGTAAGCATATCCGTCCTGCCCTCGATGGCATAGTGGCGGTAGAGCTTGCCGACAAAACGAACTGTCTCTTCGTCGGCCAAAACGGAGGTCCACCAGTTCAGGCCCGCGACGTTCGCGAGCATCGGATCGTTGGCGACCAGGTTCATTTGCTGGTCCATCCAGACGTGGTAATCGACGTTGGGCTGTTTGTTAATGCTGCCGGGAGGCATGGACAAAAGGCCGAAGGTGATGACCATCTGTTTCTTGACGCCGGGTTCCTTGGTTTCCCAATCGGCCAGGCCGTCCAGGAAGGTCTGAAGGGCGTCCCGGGAGCCTTGCTCGCTGGACATCTCGTGAAGGTAACGTTCGAGGGCGACGAAATAGCCGCAGTCGATGATGGATCGGATGACGTGTGTGCCGATGATTTCCTGGTTGAGCTTCTTGCCACTGCCGCCGACGTAGACATAGATCGACTTGTCGGCGAAGCGGCTGTCGGCGTGGATCTTTTTGAAGGTCTCGGAGTAGCACTTGTAGGCAGCGCGTTCCTGGTCAAAGCGGGCGAGACGCTCCGGCGTCATGACGCGGACCCATTCCGAAAAGGGCCTGTTGACGATGAATTCGTTGATGATGATCCCGTCGATGAACGGGGCTTTCTGGAAGAAGCTGGTCCAAAATGCTGCGTGCTCGTCAGCCGTCTTGGCCTGGGAATTGATCCCAACTTCGGCGACGAATCGTTTGCCCTGGCGGTGCCAATCCTCGATAACCGGGTCAGAGAGCTTGATGCCGTTGGGGACAATCAGCGTGGTGACGTTTGGCAGAATGTCACGCTTGAGGAAGTCCATATCGTAGAGGCCGTAGGATTTGATTTGGGGGTTGTATCCGAGGCCGCAATGTATGAGCTCAGGGATGGCTTTGACACTCAGACGTTCGAGGGTAACAGTCCCGGCGCGTTCGATGCGGAGCGTGTGGGGGCCTTTCGCGACATAATGCATGATCTCGTGAATCGGGCCGCTTCCTGAAGCAGGGTGAATCGGGGTCTTGTCCAACGTCAGGCGGATGGAACCTTCACCTTGCGTTGTGAAGGAAATGAAAATCCAGCCGTCACTCGGACGAACAAACGCAAGAGATTTTGTCGTCCGGGCCGGAGCGACATCCAGCAGCAACGTCACGAGGTTGTTCAATTTTCGGCTTTCGGGAATCAGGGTATTACCATCCGACGCGACTGCAAAGCCACCCAATACAGCCAGAACGGATGCCGCGCACATTATGAATATTTTTCGCCAACGGACAGGTTGCTTTGTTCCTTCCCCCCAGGATTTCCTATTCGACTTCATAAACGGTATCTCCCATGCTTGAACACTTTCTCCTGAGACACACCTGCCAGCTTCAGGCTCTATGATGCCAAGACTACGTCGCCATTTCAACGAATTTCCGCAAGAGCCGATTCTATGCGGCCGAATACCGATCAGGAATAGGTACTGAGTTCAATCACAGTGGAATACCTCTTCCATGTCGGCCCACCATTCGCCTTCGCCTCTATCGGGCAGCGGTTCCTGGCATGGTTTGCACACGTCCCACCATTTTTGCGTCGTCGGGTCCGCAGCCATTTTGGCCATATCCGCATTGAAATCCTTGCCAGTATATTCCAAATAGCTGAAAAGATAATTCTTGCCGTCCGGGAGTTTTCTTAGATAGATCGAATACCTTTGGATATTGCACTGCTTAATCATATCCAGCACCTCGGGCCAGACGTCAGCGTGCAGCTTCTTATACTCATGGACCTTGTCTTCTTTTACTCCGATGATCCACGCATATCGTTGCATTGTCTTGTACCTCCACGCTTCTGAATTTATGATTTATGAATTACGATTTATGATTGAATGACTCACTTGCGAAGCCACGATCATGAATCCGAACCTCACCATTGCGCCGGCATGAAGTCATCGACGTCGGCCTGCGTGATAATGTGCTTGGGCAGATACCGCACCGGTTCCAGCTCTTTGCCCTCGAACCACTCGGCCGCGGCGTGCACGGCGATGGCGCCGTCACCTTCCGCCGATTGGTACGTGATAGCCAGCGCGTCACCTGCCTTGACCGAGTCCATTCCCGTCTTGCTGTTGCCCGCCGCGACAATCACGATGTCCTTTCTTCCAGCTTTCTTGACCGCCTCGAGTGCCCCGGTCAGCACGAAACCGTCACCGGCGAGCACCAGGCCGTTCAATTCGTCGCCGTACTTGGTCAGCCACGCAGAAACCAGTTGCATGGTGGTCTCAGCTTCCATATTACCCGTGTCCATGGCGAGCAGCTTCATGTCGGGCGCATACTCGGCCAGTTCCGTAATAGGAGCATAGGTACGAGCGAAGAACGGTGAGCTGCCGGGCATGTGCCTGACTATCGCATATCCGCCTTTCTTGCCCAACGCATCGGCGAATCGTCGTGCCAACATGCGGAACTGGCCCCAGTCATCCGGTCCCGTCCACGCCAGACAGTACTTCATCGCCTCGTCGCACGGGATGGTGTTGGACGTGATGCACGGTATGCCGGCTTTGTTGATACGGCGCAGCAAAGGCGTGCAGGCCGTAGCATCGACGGGTGCGAAGATGACCATATCCGGCCGCTCATTGATGGATTGATCCGTCTGCTGTGCCTGGAGATCCACGTTCCAGTTGCTGTTGTAAATCTTCACTTTCATTCCGTACGCCTGGGCCATTACTTTGAATCCCTTGACGTATGCGGTCCAGTACGGATGGTCGCCGGCCTTGAGAAGGACGATGCGTTTTCCACGCGGGCCGTTTTTGGGAGATGCGGGCATGGCGACCTTTTTGACGTTCCAGCCCGCATACTCGATATCCCACCAGTGTCCCTTCTCGGTTTCCGGCAAGGCTTTGGGGTCAGCCGGGCGTTCGGGGATGGTTATCGGTTCGGTTTGCGGCAGAATGTAGGGCTGCCCGTCGGTGCCCTTCAACGCATACACGTCGAACCCATGCGTCACATCATCGGTCGCGACCATCTGCGTGACGGAGCGAGTATGCATGAAGTACATCGCGAAGATCGCCACGATGCCCACAATCGCGACGATCGTGATACAGGTCAGGGCAAAACGGTCCTTGTCGGTCATTGCGTCTTCTCCTTCGTTTCTATCTGTTGCAGACGACGGCCACGTCATGGCCTTTGCCTCCTCGATCAAGTCCGGCCTTTGTCCTTTCACCAGTTCATGCTTGTATATGACAAATGCCTCGTAGAGAACCACTAATGCGAGAATGATTCCGTTGACAAAGATCTGTACCTCGAAGCCCAGCCCGAAGCAACCGATGCCGTTAAAGAGCGTTGTCAGCATAAGGACGGCGAAATAGCTCTTCAACACGCTTCCCTTCCCCCCGCTCATCAGGGCGCCGCCTATAATCACTGCTGACAGGACCGTCATCAGCGTGCGGTTTGCCAATACAGCCGCCGAGGTCATCGAGCTGAGCCCGGCTGCAAATAGTACACCGCCAATCCCGGCAGTCAGCCCACAAATGACGAAACCCGCGATCAGATAACGATCCCTTTTCAGGCCGGCCAGCCAGGCCGTTTCCGCGTTGGCTCCGACCATGAAAAACGCGCGGCCCAACGGAGTCCAGCTCAGAAACAGCGCAAACGCAAGAACAAGGACCAACGTTATAACAACAATCGGAGGAATGAAAGGAACCACGGGCGTTTCGAGCCAGTCTGCAAAGCGGAAATCGTCTATTGCTTTCGACCCGCCCCGGCTGTAGAGATGCATCAGACCCGTCACTACCGTCATCGTTCCGAGCGTGACGATGAAGGAGTTGATCCTGGCTTTTGCGACCAGCAACCCGTTGGCCAGCCCCACCAGCGCTCCGGCCAGGATGGCCAGCGTAATCGACCCGAACCAGCCCATCTGAGGCTGAAGGCCAATCATCAACATGCCGCAAAGCATGACGACCGCGCCAATGGACAGGTCAAGCTGCCCAAGGATGAAGACAACCGTAAGGCCGATGGCGACGATAGCATTGAGACTGGCGCCTTTAAGAATGGTTGTCACATTGTATACGGAGAAGAAATTGGGGGCAAAGGCCGACAGTCCCCCAAAGAGCAATACAAGCATGAGCAGCGCCCGGTTGTTGTCCAGGAACAATGTAAAGCTATGCCAGTTGACCCGCTCGCGGCCCGTACCTTTTCCCTGCTGACGGGACGGCTTATTCATAATCCTTCCCCCTCCGACGTCGCTGGTACTGGCCCAAACCCACTACGGCGATAAAGATTGCCCCGGTCGCAATATTCTGCTGGAACGTATTGACGCCCATAAACGTCATGATGTTGGCCAAAAGCCCGATTACCAACACGCCTCCGAATACCCCTAACATGTTGCCTCGCCCACCACTGAGCATCATCCCGCCGATCACAACAGCCGTCACCGATTTGAAATCGTATCCGCTGCCCAAATAGAACACGCCGAGCTTGTTCATGGAGGTTATGAAAATACCGGCGACCGAAGCGCAGAAAGCCGCCGCTATGAAGTCCATCTGCACGACGCGGGGAACGTTGATCCCCGTCGTCCTGGCGGCGGCCCGCGCCGAGCCGACGAGCTTGGATTCGATCCCGAACCGCGTGCGGGTCAGCACGAAATGGCCCGCCACGAACATCAGGACCATGACCACAACGATCAGCGGTATCGGACCGACGCTCGTGCGAAAAATACGTATGAACGCTGCGCCCGTCGTGCCGGGTTCAATGTCGGGGTAGACCTGGTTGTTGCTCCAGACAAAGCGCATAAAACCTTCCATGAAGAACGCGACGGCCAGCGTCCAGAGGATCGGGTTCGCGTTGAATCGCCCCACGACAAAACCGTTCATAGCGCCGATCAGCATCCCCGCCGACACGCCCAATATCAGGGCGGGCGCCAATCCGAGAGGTAGTGTCGCGACGCTGATGATTCCTGAAAACG
>CAYZAH010000182.1:0-7332 GCA_964475805.1 uncultured Pirellulales bacterium
CCCGTCTCGCTGCTCGACATTTACCCGACGCTCATCGAGCTGTGCAGCTTAAGTCCCAAGAAGGAGTTGCAAGGCCGTAGTCTCGTGCCGTTGCTGAAGAATCCCGACGCGCAATGGGATCGCCCCGCGTTGACAACGTATGGCCGGAACAATCATTCCGTGCGCAGCGAGCGATATCGATACATCCGTTATAGCGACGACACTGAGGAACTATACGATCACGGTAACGATTCCCTGGAATGGAACAACCTCGCCAAAGACCCGAAATACGCCGAGGCCAAGAGGCAACTCGCGCAATGGCTGCCAGCAACGAACGCGCCCGAAGTGCCGCGTCCTAAAGCTCGAAGGAATCGCTAAGCGGAATCGGCCGCGCGTATAGACAGGCTCGCTGTTCCATTCAAAACAAATTCCAGCACATTCTGATTATTCTCTTGATTTGCCCGAACCTGGGCGGTACTGTGCAAGTATCATTTCGCAGAGGGTCGATGAAAAAGGATGTGACGGGTGTGGAGGAAAGTGATCTGCTTTTTTTCTCTTCGCCCGCGCAAAGTCTGCTGATTTGTGGATTGAGCTTAACAGGAAGTTAAGATGTCCGTTTTTAGGGAGAAAAACGGTCGGCGCGAAGGAATGGCCTCGCCGGGCGGCCCGCTTCAGGCCGCACTGGTGATACAAAAAGGAACCACCTTGAAGCACGCGCTGCCTGATTTCTTACGGGCAGGATTCCTCGTTCTTCCCAATCGCGCAAGGGGTGCGCTTCAGCGCACACTACAGGCCGACGTTCCTGAATGAAAGGAGGTTAAGAGAAGAAAGACTAAGTACTGAGATTTTCACATGGAAAGGAGAACAAAATGAAAAGGATTTCAATCCTCGCATTTGCAGTGTTGCTGGGTCTAACCAGTATTACAGAAGGCTACGGCTGCTATGGCGGCCCGTATTGCCGCGCCGTTCGTTGGTCATTCGTCGCCCACCGGCTGGTCCCAAACGACCTCGTTTACAGCCCATACGCTCACTCCTACCACAATGACGGTTTGGCTCCCTATTGGGTACGCTACTCGCCCTACGCGCATGGGATCCATCATCCTTCCGGTTTGGTCAATGAGTATGCCTGTTCTACGAACTCGGTGTACTATTACCCCAACAGGACGAACGTCTATGGAAACCCGCTGTGCATCGGTTGCGGCGGCTACTACGCCGACGACGATTCCGGCGACACGAGCGTCGATTCCGCACAAGCGCGGAAAAACTACCTGGCAAACGTCAAGGCGCGCAAAGAGCAGCTTCACCAGTTGGCGCAGTCGAGGAAGCAGGAACGCCTGGCTAACAAAAGTGACGGCAAGGAAGCCATCATTGCCTACCTCAAGGAAAACGGAATTGACTTCAGGATGAACCGGCTGCTGAGCATGGAGGGTAAAGTCCTCAGCGCTGATTTCACTCTCGGCGATGGCCGAACGGTCATTTCGTTCTGGGATCCGACTCAGATCGAGGCCTTGGGCCAGCAGGCGAAAAGCAGGATGCTTGCCTACCAGAGGTACGTCGATTCATGGAAGGACTTCTGCGCGAAATATCAAGCGGAAGGAGGGCGAGTCTTTCAGATCGTCTCTTCTGACAGAGAAGAAGTCCTGGCTCAATTGACGCACTGCGACGTGCTCAATGACGCACAAACCGTGTACGCCATGGCCCCAACGCAGGCGCAACCGTAGAGGTTGACGCCGAAGGCTTGGCCGGGCCGGCTGGCACCCGCATCGGGGACTGTCTGCATTTCTGTCGTTCAGAAAGCTGACTGTCCCTTTTGTCGCAGGAGAGGGACAGGCACCTTTTGATGGGACGACCCCGTCAAAAGGAGCCAGTCCCGTCGTCACGGGTTGCGGCTCGAGCCGCCGTAGATGAAGCGAACCCGCCCGATGTTGGGAATGATGCCGAACGGAAACCTTGCGAAGGGTTTGAATCCGCTGGGCCAGTAGACAAACAGTGCTTTGCCGACAAGGTAATCTCGCGGCACGATGCCCACGCGGTACTCGGGTAGTCCGGCATTGGCCAGGCCGGGTTGCTCCCACCACCGGCAGTCTTCACTATTGGGACTGTTGTCACCAAGCACGAAGAACTGGTTCTTGTCGAGCACGAAGGGATCCTTCGTGGCTCGGCCGTATTCGCCGCTATTGCCGTAGCGCATCTCGGTATAGTACGTATCTCTGAAGATAGCGACGTGCGAAAGGGTCAGCGAGCCAGAGCCGAAGATTTCCACGCGAGGCTCGGTGTCTTCTCGCGCGACCTCGATGTTCGGCAAGCCGCGCCCCAGGTCGTGCGTCCACGTCGTCCCGTCGTACTCAAAAACCACTTGACGGTCAACCAGGGCGAACTTGACGAAAACCTGTTTTCCCGCCGGGTGTTGTTTGACCGGCATTTGAACCAGGTCGACTGGTTCCGTCCCCTGTTCCTGCTTCGTGACAACCAAGGTCCCGGAGTCAAAATCGACCTTCGCCCTGTAGATCGTTTCATGTTTGGTCAGGGCGATCCCGATGTTTCCTTTCGAGCCTTCGGCCAAGCAGTGGAAACGCACCATCAGGTCGCTGCAATACGGCATGTTCCCGTAGAAGTTCACATCGTTATACGCATAGATTGTCCGAAAGCTGTTCCCGATGGCCGTATCATAAAAGAGCGAATTGACCTGATCGCCAGGACTATCTAATCGAAATTCAGTCGGGTCGTCATTGTCCGTCGTGACCCATTGCGAATCACCGACGTTCCGGAACGGCTGGCGCCAGACGCCGTTCTTAAAGGCGCCGCGGTCCGGACGGACGGGCTGATAATCGTTGTCATAAACCAGCATCCAAAGCTCCTTCTGAACCTTGGGCGGTTTGCGGGCTATCTGATCGTTGATATAGACGTCACCATCGATGATCTGCACTTTCTCGCCGGGCAGGGCGATCAAGCGCTTGATGTAGTTGACTGTGGGCTCCGGCGGATTCTTGAAGACGACAACGTCCCACCGTTTAGGCTCGAAGAACTGGTAAATGCACTTGAGCACAAGGATGCGGTCGCCGTTCGCTACCGGCATAAGCTCATCGCTCATCAGCTCGCCGTTGCACCTCGGACAACGCGAGGGAAACATCGGGACTTCGTCGGGCGAGCTACGGTTTCGACGAAAGCCGTTCTCATTCATCAAAGTGCGGGTATCATACGTCTGTCCACACCGGCGGCATTTCAGTCGCGGGGGGTATCGGCCGCAGCTCGGGCAGCGAGTAATGGGTAACGGAGCGTCCAGCGAGGGGACCGTATCTTCAGGCAAACCGAACTCGCGCGGCACGAAACCATAGGAGTACTTATACCCGCACTCCTGGCAGGCTAACCGGAAATGAGCCCCTTTGAGCGTGTCCGCCATGCTGCCGGTGGGGATACGGAACGCCTCCATGACGAAAGCTCTGAAAACAAAGGCCAATATGAAGGCGGTAATCAGCCATTCGAACGTGTTGGCTACTTCGGCCGCCCTGTCTTTCTTTTCAGAATGCTTGCCGGAGTCTTTCTTTTCAGTCGTTTCTGCCGACATAACCACCAATCCTGTTGTAAGGTAAACACTGCACCCCCTATTACAGGAGACAAGAGAAGGGTGATTATGCCCTCAACTTGACCCGGGGTCAACAAACTAATTCAGGCGAGCCGATTTTTGCAGCGGAAACCCACAACCTGCGACGGAATTCCCATCGCTTGGACCTTCTGCTAAATTTTGCCGGATTCGCAGAATTTTTGTTCAAAAAGTACTTGCCGGTTAGAAGTCTTTGCTGTATAGTAAGTTGCAGTGCTTTGAAATCTGTGCTTTGCTGGTGGCTTTGCGGTGGCTGGTGCAGTTCTGATCCCGCAAAGCACGGGGGAGTGGCTGCCTTTGTTGGGCAAAGGTGTGCTGAGGTGTGTGATGAGCTGTTGGCGAACAAAACAAGAGTCGATTCGTTATGCGTCAGCTTGTCTCAAGGCAAACAGAATCCAGGTTCCTATTTTCTCTTTCCTGAAACGAGGTAGTCTATGGCGACAATCACGAAGAAAGAACTGATCGACCGGATTGCAGAGCGTACCCAAGCCAAGAGAGTGACTGTCAAAAGCATCATCCAGACGTTCCTTGACGAAATAACGGCCGAGCTCTGTGACGATAATCGTCTGGAATTCCGAGATTTTGGCGTTTTTGAAACGAGGACCAGGGCGGCGCGAGTGGCCCAGAATCCAAAGACTCTCGAGCGCGTCGAGGTCCCCGCAAAACGAACGGTGAAATTCAAGATGGGGCGGCTGATGAAGGAGAATCTCTGTGCTCCCGTGGTTGAATCCGCCGAGGCGGCCTCATGATGCACCGTAGAAGAGCTGTCGCCCACAGCAACGCGCGATCCGTATAGGCAGGGAGGCGCCAACGACGCCAGGTTGTGTGGCGCGGAGCGAATAGTCGGTCCTAATTAGTAAAAGGAGCCTTGTATGTCAAACGGAAAAGTCAAGTGGTTTAACCCCAGAAAGGGTTATGGATTTATCGCGACGGCTGACGGCCGCGATATTTTCGTCCACTACTCGAGTATTTCGGGCGATGGATATAAGACCCTTGTGGAAGGCGACCCCGTCACGTTCGACATTGTCGAGGGAGAAAAAGGGCTGAGAGCCGAAAACGTCGTCGGTCGCTCAGCCTCTGAAAGCGCAGACGCATCGTAAAGTCGCTTTCGTATTTTTCCGGGCTTGAAGGGAGGTTACAGAACGGGGGCATTTCTTTCCTTTTTTGCCTGACGTCGTCCCAAACAAATAACTAAAGTTGTCGTAGGTACTGTGTTACTCGAAGCATGGATTTTTGCCGCGGCAGAGTGTCGCGTTCCATCCTTAGAAATAGACAACGGTATCCGCACTACGTGATTTTTGAACCATGACGGCAGGAGAGTATCAATCGGGTTTGGACTGTAACGTCCTTGTTTTGAATAAGCATTATATGGCGATCCGAATCGTCGGCGCCAGGCGGGCGTTCTCTTTGCTGTTCCGCGACCTGGCCGAGGTCGTCTCGCTTGAGGAGGGCAGGTATTCCAACTACGATTTTCACAGTTGGTGTGAGGTCAGCCAGTTCCGGCATAGTTTTCAACCGGCCGGGCAGGACTGGATCTCAACGGTGAGTCTCCACATCGCCGTGCCGAGGATCATCCGGCTGCTCTTTTACGACCGCCTTCCGCGAACCGACGTGAAGTTCAACCGACGGAACATCTTCGCCCGCGACAAAAACAGGTGCCAATATTGCGGCAAGCATTTCCCCACCAGTGAGTTGTCCCTCGACCACGTGATTCCGCGAACGCTCGGCGGCAAAACCACCTGGCAGAACATCGTTTGCGCCTGCACTGCGTGCAACGTCAAGAAGGGCGGACGAACCCCAAAGGAAGCGGACATGAAACTCATCAAGACGCCCGTCAGGCCGCCCCACAATCCTCTCGTCCACGTCCATCTGGGCCACCACCGATATCGGAGCTGGAAGCAATTTCTCGACCACGCCTATTGGTCTGTCGAGCTGAAATAGGTCCCTGTATTGCCTCTGGTCAAGGCGCCGCGCCGCCGGCATGACATTTTGGCATTACAAATCCGACGCAAGATGTCGGTGGCATCCTGGACATTGTGTGACCGAACGGCTTGCTTACCTTGATTCCACCTCAATGTCCACCTTCGTGCCGTGGATGAGGGTGTTGTAAACGGGCGAATACGAGGCCAGGCTTTTCAGTTTCTCAACGCTGTCGGCGTCGGACTTGACTTTGAATTTCATCCTGATGTTCGTATAGCCCTTGGGGACGTTCGGTGAGATACCGAGAAAGCCGCGGAGGTCGATGTCACCTTCGATTTCCGATTCCAACTCGCGGATATGAATGCCGCGGACGGCCGCATGGGCCACCAGGCTTGTCGTCACACAACCCGCCAAGGCGTTCAAGAGATGCTCAACGGGATTTGGAGCCTGGTCGTGGCCCGCGAGAATGGGCGGCTCGTCGGCATCGAGCTCGAACGGCTGCCGGTGCTCGTTTTCCTGTTTGGCGCCGTAGAAGCTGGCAATCGTGGTTCGGTTGTGGTTGCCCTCAAGCCATTCGTTCCGTACGTGGAATCTGCATTTCGCCAGGTCGGGATCCTTCTTGATGTTGCTTATTGTGGTTTGGAGGACGTCGATATCGACCCCATTCACTTCTTTGATTGTCGTTTGACTTGCCATCGCTAATATCTCCTTTCTTGAAGGGACGTTCCCTGTCCCTATAACACACATCGATAATCTTCCTTAGAAACCCGTACGCCCTCGTATTGGCTGAGGTCGCCCGTAAAAATACCGGGCTTCCGATGAAATTCTACGAGGGGGGTAGGGAGCTTATTGGGTGGATGTCGACGAGCGGCTTCAGAAGGCGCGGGGTGAGGATTCGAGCGAGCTGTATTCTTCGCGAATATACCTTCGCAGCAAAGTGGCCAGGTCGTTTCGCAATGCCTTGGCGGAGTGCCCGGCCGCTTGGGCGGCTCGGGTCGTCAGGTGAAATAAACGACACAAGTCTCGAAAGGACGGACCCATGAAACAGAAGGTCACGGTGCCGAGATAGGCACGCAGGTAAGGTCGCTCACCTCCAGGTTCGGCAAGCCAAATACGCAGCATCCGCTTGACACGGCCTCCCGGATCGCGTGCAAAACGCGGGTAATCCGGATCGCGGTCGAACACGACGGTGTGCGTGCTCGTCCTGATCCATGCTGCGCGCTGTTCAACATGGAAAAACACAGTGTTCATCGCATTGAACATTTGTCCTCTGTTTTGCCCATTCGACGAAAACCGTTGATAGGTCGGTCACTCCTTATTCGAAGCCTGAAAGAGGTGAACGTCGCGTTGAGGGAAGGGAATCGATACACCTTCAGCATCAAATTGCTCCTTGACGGCACGGGTCACGTCCCAATAGACCGTCCAGTAATCCGCCGTCTTCACCCAGGGCCGACAGACAAAGTTCACTGAGGAGTCGCCCAGTTCATGTACTTTAATGGTCGGTTCGGGGTCTTTTAGGATTAGCTCATGTGTGGATACGATCCTTTCGAGGATTTGTGACGCTTTGGAAATATCATCGCTGTAACTAATTCCGAAGGTCATATCCACTCGACGTGTTTTACTGCCCGTGACGTTGGTTATGACCCCTCCCCAAATCTCACCGTTCGGCACAACCACGATCTGATTGTCGGGTGTTGTGACCGTCGTGGAAACCAAACTCATCGATTTCACCTTTCCTCGGATTCCCGCTGCCTCGATGATGTGCCCCACATCGAAAGGGCGGTAGATCAGGATCATAAGGCCGGAGGCAAAGTTACTGAGTGTCCCCTGGA
>CAYZAH010000183.1:0-7306 GCA_964475805.1 uncultured Pirellulales bacterium
TTGTACAATACAGTTGTAAAAGGAGATGGCCGTGAAAAAGAAAGAATTACCCGCCTTAAGCCCCGCCGAAACGGAAATCCTCAGAGTGGTCTGGCAGCTTGACAAAGCCACCGTCCAGGAGGTCTGCGATAAGCTGCCGGCCAAAAGAAATATCGCCTACGCGACGGTTCAGACTCTCTTGCGCCGACTGGAGAAGAAGGGATACCTAAAACATCGCGCGCGGGGCAAGGCCCACGTCTTCTTTGCGGCCGCCAAACGAGAGCACGTCATCAAGAAGTCCGTCGGCGACTTCCTGGACCGGCTCTTCGGCGGCGACCCGGTTCCTCTGATGCAACACCTGGCCGAGCACGGCAAAATCGACGCCGACGATATCGAAAAGCTCAAACAATTGGTGGATAAGGAATCGTAACTGATTGTGTGGAGAGGAAAAATGGAAGACACGCTAATCCAAATCACAAACTACTTGCTGACCCAGAGTTGGCAGGTAGCTGTGCTGGTTGTGGTCGTCGCTATTTTGAATCTGGCGTTGAGAAACAAGAGCGCTCACGTTCGCTATTTGCTTTGGTTGATTGTTCTGGCCAAATGTCTCGTGCCGCCCTCATTTACAATACCGCTGGCGATTCTGCCACAGGAAGGCGTGACTGAGTCGGTACCGACATCGCGGGACCAAATGCCGTCCGTTGCCCTTGAGGCGACGGATGAAATAGCAACTGAACCTCCCGCGCCATTTCCGAGCCCTATCACAGGACAGCCAGCGGCGACGATTGAGAAAGCGTCGGCCAAGCTCACCGTTCGCCATTGGCTTGGACTTGGATGGATTGCTGGAGTAGCTTGCTTTGTGATTGCAGCGGTGACAAAGGCACTGCGAATCGAGTTTTGGCTGAGACGGCGGCGAAAACCGCTCGGAGCCGGCGCGCGATCCGAGATTGAAAAATCATTCTCCGGCCTCAAGATGAGGGTTCTTCCGAATATGTGGCTGGCTGAGGGGATCGGCCAGCCGTTTGTGTGGGGTTTGCTTCGCGGCGACATTTATTTGCCGGCCGACTTTGCCGGGGTCAATAGTGTTGAATACCGCAGGGACGTCTTAGGTCACGAGCTCAGTCACGTCTTGCGTTATGATGCGGCTGTGAATTTCCTACAGATCATCACCCAGGCCCTGTTCTGGTTCCATCCGCTTGTTTGGTGGGCGAACAAAAGAATCCGCGTCGAGCGGGAGAAGTGCTGTGACGAAATGACTATTTCCCGCCTGAACACTCAAGCTAAGGATTACAGCAAGGCGATTGTCAACGCGCTGGTTACTGAATACGAATCGATCCGGCCGATCCCTTCCTTAGCCGTTGCCGGATCGACGAAGAATATCGAAGAGAGAATCAGAACGATTCTAAAGCCGGGAAAGAGATTCTACAAACGTCCCAGTATGGTGGCTATGACAGTTGTTTTGCTATTGGCTCTTTTGACTGTTCCCACTGTGCTTGTACTCACCGCTCGGGCGCAGACGGAAATGAAAGGAACCGTAGAGGAACGAGTGACAGAGAACAAGGTAACCTGTAGCGGTAAGGTCGTCGATGCCGAGGGGAGGCCAATCGCCGGGGCGAAAGTCACTGCCTACGAAATGATCTTTGACGGTCTGGCCGGGAATTTCAAACTATTTCAAGAAGCTGAGATGACAACTGCGGAGGACGGGGCATTTACTTTCACATCCGGCCAAAAGCCTGAAAGGAGTCGCTTCCATCAGTGTTATATCGTCGCCGCCAAGCACGGTTTGGCTTTGGGTTGGGTCTCCTGGAAGATGCGCGAGGATGCAGAGAAAAATATTGAGCTTGGTAAGCCAACGAGACTCGAAGGCGTGATTGTTGATGAGGCGGGCGCGCCCGTTGCCGGTGCGGAAGTTCGTGCGAATTTTTATCAGACAATGGAAACCGTCGATGGAGAACGCAAAACGGAATGGATGCCCGGCATTGCTCCGTTGAACGAGCTGGGCACATTTACCGATCGTCAAGGCAGGTTTTCCTTTGGGAACGTACCGGAGGATTTTGGCGTCGATTTACTCGTGACGAAGGAAGGCAAGGCCGTGACTTATACCCAGACGCCGGATCGGAAACCCGCTTTCAAAACCGGGCAAACCGACATCAAGGTGGTTCTCCCTGCGGAGGCGCGTATTGAAGGTGAGTTAGTCTACGAGCGTACAGGTAAAGGGGTTGCGCGGACCAGGTTTGCGGTTGTAGCCGAATTTTCGAATCTGTTTTATTACCGGTTTGTCTGTTCGACCGATGATGAAGGGAGATTCAGTGTCGGAGGATTACGAAGCGGTCGATACCTCATCAGGAACGGCGGTTTTCCACATACCGAGGTGGACGTCAAGTCGGGCAAGACAACAAAACTTACCGTACAACGAACATACAGGTCCTACTATTTTCATGTCTTATTGGACCGCGGTAGTCCTGAGGTTGTCAAACCGAAACAGAAGATCACGGTGCATTTTGAAGAGAATAGTGGTGTGCGAGAGGCCGGCTGTATCGACATCGATGGTTACCTCAAAGCCTATATTACTGATAAAGAGTACCGACAATGGCAGTTAGGTAAGGGCTGGTTCGCTGCGTTGGTTCCGGAGGACGGAGGGAAATCATTCAGACGAGAGGAAGTATTCTCGTATTACGACCTGACGAGAAACTGGCCCAAGAACATAACAACAAAGAAAGCAGAATCACAAGAAGAGTCCAGCCTACTCATGGGCAAGCCCTTGCCTGGAATAAAAGACCTTGGAGCCGTTCTGCCATCGACCGAAATCAGCGGCAAAATGATGCTGATCTGCTTCTTCGACATAGCACAGCGGCCGTCGCGAAATCTTCTACAGCGGTTGAGGGCGAGGGCACAAGAGCTCAAGAGCAAGGGACTGCTCATTGTTGCTGTCCATGTCTCGAAGGTTGATACCGGATTTGATGAATGGCTGCTGGGGAGCCACGGCATTCCCTTCCCGATGGGAACATTCCAGGGCGATGAGGAGAAAGCCCGCTCCACCTGGGGCGTCCAGGCTCTTCCTTGGCTGATCCTCACTGACCGCAAGCATGTTGTCATAGCAGAAGGATTCGATCTGGACGAACTCGATGAGAAGGTAGAAGCTGTTGATCAGAAGTGAGCTTCAGACGGTAAGGCACGCTGGGTAGCCTACCTGGGCATGGCGATGGCTTCGATCTCGAAGAGCAGGTCGTCGCGGCAGATGTCGCAGATGACCGTGAGCCAGGGCCAGGAGAGGCTGTCCTTGCAAGCGTTGAATATCTTCTCGACCTCGATAGTTTTGCAGTAGGCGATCACCTGGACGACGTCCTCATCTTTACATTGCATTTCGCTCAGAACGGCGCGGACATTTTCTATTGTTGCGTCGATCTGGGCCTTGGCGTTGCCCACGTGCGTGGTTGCTCCGTCGGCGTCGATGGAGGCGGTTCCAGAGACGAAGACGGCCGGACCCGCGGGCATAACGCTGCGGGCCGCCCGCGAGAAGGCGGAGCCATAGTCCAAGGCGCTGTGCTGTTTCCCTGTGATCTGCAGGTATTCGGTGCAATGGGTCGGTTCGAGGACCGCCATCAGGTCCATCGCGCAGTGGGCGCCGTTAGCCGGACCGAGCCCGATCCCGGTGCTGGCGGGCATGGACTGGCGCGTTCCGGCGCCGATGAGTCCGCGCTCCGTGAAAAATGTCGTTCGGACGCGGTTGAAATCGTCGTACCACGAGAGGATGTCCTTGAGCCACATCCACGTTCTGGGCACGGAGAGGAAGTTGGCACCCAGTTTTTTGAGCGCCGCTTCGGCCTTTTCCAACATCGCTTGGGCCTGTGCGGCGGCCCCGTTGGGCTGTGGGTCCGATATGCCTGAGAGGGCGAGATAAGCCCGGCCGGGCACGCGCAAGATTCGCCCGCACCGAGTTCCGTCCAGGTCGATCACTTCCGGCTTCCCGTCGCTGCTGACCGCGTGGACCTGCACCCCAGCGAGCGGTCCCGACAATCCCTCTGTAGCCACCAAAAAGCTCGGATCTACGCCATCATCGAGGTCGCCATAGACCTCGGAGCGTGCCTTTCTGAGTGTCTCCACGGCCTGAGGGGTGGAGAATATCCGCTCTTCGAGGATGTGTGCTTTCTTTAAGAGCAATACGTCCCGGATGCCTGAAAAGACCCGCTCCGCCTGTTCTTGTAGAGGAACACCATTGGCGGGTGTGGCGGATAGATAGATTTCTGTGGCGCAAGTCGATTCGATGCTGCGTATTTCAAGGTTTGCCGTCATTTCTTTGAATATCGTCCTTCATTCCGTCAACAAACACTACCTTAAACCGGGTATTGTAATTTCGGCGATTGGGAAAATCAAGTTGAATACGAAATCCGCTGGAAAACGCCAAATCGGACCTCAAGCCGCTATTGTTGGGAGCGGGCGGCAACGTCGCCTCTTGACCTCTCAGTGTTGCGAGGAGCTATCGAGCTGTTTGTACAACTCAAGCCGCTTGCTGATTTCCCGCACGGATTGCGTGTTTCCCGCGGCCTGCGCGAGGTCCAGCGCCCTCTGGGTCGCCATGACGGCTTCGTGGAATCGGCGCGCCTCGGCATATTTCATACCGAGCAGGTAATGGAGCATGGGTGATCTATCAACACTTGGTTTCAGTTTCACGGCTTTTGTGTAATACTGGAGCGTTTGGTCGATATCTCCCTTGCCGGCCAGTACCAGGGCCACGTTGTAATAAGCTTCGGCGCAGTTCGGATCGAGGCGGATCGCCTCGGAAAAGTAGCGTATGGCCTCATCGGGCTTGCCGGCGTAAAGCAGAGCCTCTCCAAGATGCTCACGCATGCCCACAGCGGTGTATTGGAGGTCGAGGCCGTTGGGAAGTCGCTTCAGTGCCTCGGATAGATGCTGAACGGCCTGGTCGAACTGTCCCTGGTGAAACAGCGCCATACCCAGGTCGTGGTGAACGCGGGGATCGCTTGGGTCAAGCTCCAGGGCCTTGCGATAGTGGGCCATGCCTTTCTCGTGCTGCTGCGTGACGTTGTAGAAGAGAAATCCGAGCTTGAGATGGGCTTCGACGTTATTCGGATTAAGTTTTAGTGCTTCCTGATACTCATGGATTGCGTTGTTGGTATCGCCGGCCTTGAAGAATTCATTGCCGGCCCGGACGAACGAATAGTCGTTGAGGAAGTCCTCGCGGATTTTCTCGATCGCCGTGGGCGCGGCGTTGACGAACTCGGGGATGTTGGCTGCTCGGTCCGGCGCGGTGAAGTGCTCCAGCAGGACGGCGGGGCTGCTCTGTCCCTGTTCGTCAATATGGGTCAGGAAAAGCTGAGTGTAGGGCGAATTAGCTTTGGAGGAGAACACGAGCCATTTGCCGTTCGGGGACCAGCTATGCCATGAGTTCATCCGGCTGGTATTGGCGCGGAGCCTTCTGGCCTCGCCTCCCCCGGCGGGGATGATGTAAAGCTCGCTGTCGGGCTGGAGCAGCATGTAGCTCTTGGCTTTGCAGAAGACGATCCACTTGCCGTCGGGCGAATATTTCGCGAAGAAATTGCTCATCCCATTGTTGGAGGCCCCTTCGACCGGCTCGGGCGTGCCGCCTTTGCCGTCGTTGAACGGAATTCTGTACAAATCGAACAAGAACGGTTTGCCGTCCTCGGTGAATTCCTTGCACTCATCGCGGGTCAGAAGCACCTTGCCCTTGCCAGCGGTTTCCTTGAGGCTATACGCTTTGGCTCTGGCGAAAACAATGTATTTGCCGTCGGGGCTCCAGGCGGGATTGCTCTGAACGTATTGTGGATCATCCGCTCCCGGCAGAGACTGGAACGTGTGGGTCTGCCTGTCATATGTGCACAAAATGCCCTTGACGGGAAAGAAGAGCTGGGAGAACGCTAACGGCGGCATGGGCACGAAGACGGATTTGTCCTTGACGGTGCTGACGACAAATCGGCCGTCCGGAGATATCTGCGAGAGCAAGCCGAAGGTCTGTTCCCTGTCTTCTTTCCTGTAATCGTTCCACGTGATGATGTCGCTGGTCGCCAGGGCCATGTGCTCGGCGATTCTCGTGATGACGTAGGAGCCTTTGCTGTTGGCGTAATCGACGTCCATCGCAAGAGTCTTCCCGCCGCTATCAAACGAGTGACAGTTTCCGCAGACCGGAAGGTTCTCCAGGACAATGGGAGGCTGCCCCGGCGATGAGATCGGGCCGAAGCGCCAGCGGATTTGCGAGGGGTCTTTGACGGCGTCGATGAAGGGCAGGTTCACTTCCCGATAGAACACCGGCGCGCCCACCTTGTCTTTGGAGGTCCGGATTTTGATTCGGCCCGCCGAACAGATTTTTGTCGATATCCCGCTGCCGGCGCCCAGGATCGTCACCTCGGCGTCTTTTGCCAGCGACCGCGTCTTGATGACCTCCCATTGTTCCGGGTCGGGCGTCCAGCGCGGCTCGCGGGCGAGGGCGTTGACGCGATCCTTGCCATCCTGGAACGCGATCGTAACGAGCCAGGTATCCACGCCGGAATCGGGGTCCTCCCAGCGGAACGTCGGGGCTGTGATTTCCGGCGGGAAGAGCGTCTCATCAAGGGGGTATTTGATCGTCAGATGGTCATAGGTGCCGTTCGCGTTGTACAGTGCCAACACCATCTCCGCGCTGAGATCGGGCGTGCGAGAGATCGTCAGCCAGGTCACCACCGCAACCACAAGTGCGGTGCTAACGCCCAGCGCCAAATATGTCGCTGATTTGCGCATCTGTCTTCCCAAGGCCAGGGGGCACTTTGTTCGAAAACGACACCAATACTCATGTAAGTCCAGCTATGCCAATATTTTAATATCGTAGATTGAAAAATCAAGCTTGAGCTAAAATCTTGAGCTTCTTTTCAACGATTCTTGCCGTGCAAGGGAGTGTATTATCGGGCTGTCGCGGTCCCAGCAGATTACTCGCGTTCGGTCCGCCACGACTGTGCCGGCTCGGGATGAGAGGCGACTTTTGGAGTCGCCATGGTGACGGGCATACGGACCGATATTCTCTCAGAGCTTCGTATAACCCGCCCCAGTTTTTCTTTTGTCATCGGTACGGGCTCAGGTATCAGTTCGGGGATACTGTACGTCCAGAGGCACGAATCGTAATAGGTGGGATCTTTCTGGGGCAGAACGAAGGGCTTGGACACGTTGCCTTCGCGGTCGACGTAGCTGATGTAGATTCGTGTAAATACTCCTGTGTTCCTCTTGCTGCTGAAGGCGATCCATCGGCTGTTGCCGGACCAGGTATGCCAGGATTCGCTTTGATCGCTGTTAATGTCAAGTCGGCGGTATTCATATTTGC
>CAYZAH010000184.1:0-1272 GCA_964475805.1 uncultured Pirellulales bacterium
CTTCGCATCCCTTACGACGTCGAGACGAACACCTGGGGTGAGATCGAAACGGTATTGTCAGCCGAGCAAACCAGCAAGAGCATCGGTATGCCGCGATGTAGTCCGGACGGACGCTGGCTGTCATTCTGCATGTTTGATTACGGCTATTTTCCCAGTTGGAAACAAGAGAGCGACGTGTACATGATCGACCTGCACGCCGCGCAGCAAACCGGGCGATTCGCATACCGGCCTCTTGAGATCAACAGCGACAAGAGTGAGGCGTGGCATTCATGGTCGAGCAACGGGCGGTGGATTCTCTTCAGCAGCAAACGTCTCCATGACGTCTTCACACGCCTGTTCATCAGTTATGTAGACGCGACGGGAAAAGCACACAAGCCTTTCGTTCTGCCGCAAAAGAACCCGCGCTTTTACGAATCCTACCTCCGGACATTCAATACGCCCGAGCTTGTCACCACGGTCCCCACGGTAGCGGGCGAGGAACTAGCGAAGGTGTATCGGGGAAGTCGTGAAGTGCCGCTGTCGATTCCTATTACGATGGCCACGCCGAAACAGACCGAGGCCACGCCGATGTCCGAGTGGGACAGTCAGCATGAGTAGGCTGTGTCCTCACACTTTCCTAAACTACCGGACGTCGCAGCGCGAGACGGCCCAGAAGGCCAGTCCGGCCAGCAGCAAATTCCACACGGACAGCCCGGCCAGGTCCAGAGCCGCTTCCTGCACGTTGTGAGCCAGGTTGGGGTTGCTTTCAACGAACTTGGGAAAATCGGACTTATCGCCCTGATACTCCTCCGGATGGGGCGATTCGATGTTGACGTGTTTGCCATTGATGGTCATGCTCGTTGAAAAGGACCAGTAGGAAACTCCCACGAGCTTGCCGAGCTTTTCCAGAATATAATTGTCGTAGATGGCGGAATACGTCTCGGCATCCCTCAGAAATCGCTCTTCACGCCGGGGTCCGGTGTCGGCCAGGCTCTCGGAGGCGAACTGGAACAAGGCCGTCGGGGACAGCCGGGAGAGATTTCTTGCCAGAACCGCTCGACGTTTCATGGCGTTTTCATAAAGGCCATAGTGATTCCGGACGTCCTTTTGGCCTTCTTCAAAGGCTTGATCGCCTTCGCGTTTGATGGCCTCGTCGGTGTTCAACTCTCCGCTTTCGATGCGCTCTTTCACTTTGTCTATCCTGCCCCAAACTTGTTCTTTCAATATAGAGCTGACCTGCTTGGCGGTCTGGTACTCACTCGGGACGTCCGCCAGTTTGTCGGACAAGACTCC
>CAYZAH010000184.1:1282-7290 GCA_964475805.1 uncultured Pirellulales bacterium
AACCCAAAAAGGCGAAGATGGAGAGATAGAAAAAGGCGAGGAGAACCATCAGACCGATTCGCAAGACTAATGTCAGACTCAGTACCTCGGGCATGAAGACGCTGACGATTACCAGACTGATGAAACCGCCCATGACGAGGGGAATACCAATGGTGAGAATGATCGAGACGTATTTTGCGAGCAAGACCTGATTCCGTCTCAGGGCATAAGATAGCACCAGGCGGAGCGTTCCGACTTCCTTTTCGCCGGAGATTCCTCGAAAGGCCAGCAGCAGAGCGAACAGGCTGACGATGACTTTGATGATAAACGCCCAATCCAGCTCGGGAACGAACGGCATTTTGAAGTTCTTTTGGCCGGCCGGCATAGGAGTCAATCGACCTTTGGGTTCGAGTTTGTAGCCGGGGGGCTGGTATTTCGATCCGCCGTCGGCCAGTAGCACCAACGGGCTGGGACGCATGTACAGTGAAGCGTGTGTCGTGCTAAGATAATGCGTGGCCTCCCGCACTCCGTCGTTGTACCGGCTCATCCGCTCGCGGTGTTTCTGAACGGTAATCCAACCGTTCATGCCAAAGAGCAAGATACTCAGGACAACCAGGATGATGAACTGGAGGCTCTGAAGGTGTTCCAGGATTTCACGTTTAATGATCGCGATCATACGCTCATCCAATATCTCTCTTTACGAAAACCATATGGGCCGTGACGAAGAAAATGACACTGAGCAGAAACAGAATGACCCACTGGTGCAGCGTCTGAGCGATACACTCGCCGGCGGATTGAACAACGTAGCCAAATTCCGGCAGTTTGGCTTCCTGGTATTGTTTGAAGTCTGTGTAACGAAAAGCCCATCGTTCTATATACTTGTCCCAGTGCCGTCTAACGCCTTCCATGAAGTGGTCGAACTCTCGAATGTCCGTGCCGGCCAGCCGTTGCATGGCCCCGTCCAGCAGGACCGAAGGGGAGCAGATCGCAATATTCTGAGCAACGCGCATCTGGTGTGTGAGCTGCTGGCTGTATTCGTTATCGACGCGGTAATACAGTTCCGTGCGCTGAGCATTCAATTCGAAGTTTTTCTTGCTCAATTCCATGTCGTGTTCACCGGATCGGGCCATTTTAATGAAGGCATCCCGGTTCTCTTTGAATTCTCGCTCGTGGGATTCGAAGACGGCTCTTTTACGGTCGCCAATCTCTTCATTACTCGGTAATCTGACTATATGCTGAGACAAAATGACGCTGACGTTGGGGTAAATGACGATAATGACGACCCAGACTTGCAGAAGGACGAGCAAGGCCACGGACGGCCTGTTGAAGATCGTGGAGATCATGAGGCTCAGCGTAAAAAAGGCCCCGAGATAGAGGGCGGAAATCCCCCACATCCCCAAGATACGTATCGACGTATCCCGATTCACAGAGATAGCCGGATGCAAAACCAGAACGAGTACGGTGACGAGCGTTGCGATGGTCAGCGAGCCGAGGACAACGAAGAGGCCGCCGAGGAATTTTCCGAGCAGCAGATGACCTCTCGGTAAAGGATTCGCCAAGGTGAGTCGGAGCGTTCCCTGGACCCTCTCCTCGGCGATACTGTTGTAGGCCAGGAAGATAACCATCAGACTCATCACGACGCGAACGACAAAGGCGAAGTCGACGGACGTGAAGCCGGAGACGTAGCGGTGATGCTGACTGGCGAATTCTCCCATGTACCCGGAAGTTTGGATAGGCAGATGCAGATAGTTGATCTCGATCCGGCTTCCTAATTCCCGGTCTCTGCCCTGGACAAGCGTGCTGAGGACCTGGGGTTTACGAAAGATTTCAACACTTATACCATTACCTTTCAGATTCTGTACGGCGTCCAGGTAGTCCTGCTGCCTTTGCTGGTAATCCCCGATATTGATGAAGGTGCTCATGCCGACCAATGCGAGGGCCAATCCGAGGCCGATAAGGAACTTCGAGGACATCAGATATTCCAATATCTCGCGTTGGACAATGGCTTTCAGCATGCCGATTCTTCAGAGCCCAAGATATCTGCGGTTCAATTTCGTTTCTATATTATGTTATACATACTATGCAATATCAACTAATTATTCATGAATTCACGAATTTTCTTTGCATATTTTGTTCCTATCGTCTTGCGTCGCAACGCCCCTTTTATCCAAATAGACGACAATGATACGTATCCATTACAAAGAAAACCTGTGGAATCAGAAAAATCAAGCGTTAGAATGCGAAAAACACGTGATATGAGGAAGAGACCATGCAGACTGATACCATAACTGAGAAGGAGCGTAAGCTGGCCGAGCAGTGCCTGGCGTGTCCCGTCTGCAAGCGAGCCCGGGCCAAACAGAGAGGGCTGATCTTCTGGTTCGTCAAGAAGCTCGAATCCGGCATCTGCCCCGCCTGCAAAGCCTACGAGAAGGTCTATAAGAGAAAGGCCCACGAGCCTGTCCCGGAGCCGGGCGAGACGCCCTCACCTTGACGAAGTCGCTGCCTTTCCCTGGAGAAGACCTTCGCATTCCAGTCTATGCAAACGCGGCGAAGACGCGCCGAGCGTATTGATTGCTTTTTCGGAAGGCTTCGAGGGTGCTCATGGTTTTGGGCGAGCCGGCTTCTACGGCCTGTTCCAGCACGAGGTGTGGGCGGACATTGATTTCCAGCAGATACTTGGCCAGCGCCGGATAGTCGATATCGCCCTCGCCGAATGCCTCGGTCCAGATGTTGTTCTTCGACTGGCGAAGATGCAATTCCGTGATTCGTGAGCCGTAGAGCTTGAGCACGTCAAACAGCGCAACCTGCGAATTGCCGGCTCCGCGATAAACCCAGTGCGCATCCAGGCACAACGTCACATAAGCCGGGTCGGTTCCGACCATCATGTGATGAAATTCGCGTGCGGCGTTCCGCAATTCGATGTCGTGGTTGTGATACGCGAGGATCAATCCCATGGCGCGCAGTTCACGTCCCAGTCTTTCGAGCGCCGCCGCCTGGACTTTCAGTTGTGCGTCGTTCTTGTTCTCGGGTCCACCCCAGCGGATTGGGCTGGGGTTGGTTACGATGATCTTCGTCCCGATTTGCTTGGCTTTGCGAGCGATGGCCAGGACCGCTTCGATGCTCTGGTCCGCCTTGTCGCGCTCGTGCAAGGTGCTGTTGACGTAGAGCGAGCGCATCTGGAGGCCGTGTTTGGTCAGCAGTGGTTCGAGCCGGTCGATTTCCTGCGGATTGTTGGCAGCGGGTTCGTAGCCATCGAGTCCACACGAGGCCAGCTCGGCAAGTCCTGAATCCAGTTCTTTATTGAAATCGCGATGGTCGCGGGCGTAGAACACGGTCCAGGGATACTGGTTGCAGGCTAAGTGCAGCTTGTCGCGCTTCGCTTGTTTCGCTCCGGCGGCGACCCTTCCCGCGACCAGCGTTCCTCCGGCCACAACGGCGTTCTTGACAAACGTCCGACGAGAAATGAAACGCTCCGACATGATGAAACACTCCTAATCTCCTGTTCTTCTACTTTTGGCCCTCACTTCTTCCAGGGCTTGCTGGGCCTCTACCCGCTGGGTAATGTCTCGAATGCTCTCACGATGTCCCAGCGAATCGCCCTGGTCGTCGTAAATCGGCTGCCAGGACACGGCGGCCCAGACTATTCCACCGTCCTTGCGGGCGATTCGGAACTGAACGTCATTGCCTGTATTACCCTGGCAAGCTGCGCGGAAGGCCCTCAGCATTCGGTCGCGGTCTTCTTCGTATATCACGGACGTCGGATAGTCCGGCATAGCCATGATTTCTTTGATACTGTAGCCGGTGATACGTGTTGCAGCCGGATTTGTCCACAATACGCGACCGGTCGGGCCAATCCAGACCTCCCAATCATAGGTGTAATCCGCAATGGCCCGGAAGCATTGGTCGGTCATGCGAGTGACGAGTTCGGTGCGCTTGCGAGTACTGATGTCGTCGTAGATGGCGACGATTCTTCCCGAAGGCAACCGATACACGTAGTTCTCACGCCAACCGGCAATTCGTTCGTCCTTATAAACCGAAACGGGGTGGTGCTCCGGGGTGCCCGTTTTGTACACGCGGCGGAGAACGTCGAACAGGCCAAACTCTTTGACGCCGGGGAAGACCTCGGCAACGCTCTTGCCGATCAACTTTTCCTTTTTGATGTGTTCGATCTGCTCGGCGGCGGGATTGAAATCCACGAAGACAAAGTCCTCACCGTCGTCCTTCGCTTCGTAAATGGCGACGCCACTGCTACCGTGGTCGAACAAAACATCGAATTTCGCCTTCCATTCATCGAGTTGCTCTCCGGCATCTCGATCTTTCAGGTGAAGCTCTTCTTTTTGTTCCCCATTGCGTCCCATATTTTTGCCTCTGAGTGTATTAACCAACTTGATGGATGCATGCAAGAATATACTGCTGCCGGCACGAATTTGTTTCACTTGGTCAGCGGCAACCAGTCTGCACAACTCATCCGCGGGGGCAAAAACGACGATTACCTATTCTACGAGATCGGCAAGAACCTATCTTAACAGAAGCTAAAAGAGCATTTGTAGACGCATACCGAGGATGGTCGCGTCGCTGACGCCAGCGGCGCCGGGACTTGCGATGTATTGGACGTCCGGACTTAGATGAACATACGGGTTGATCCGAAGGTTGTAGTATAACTCGACCGCGCTCTCAAAATCTTCCGGATAAGTTGTCGAGGCTTCGTCGCTGAAGAAGCCCTGAGCGAAGCCTGCGCCCAGTACATCTTCGTCGCGGCCGTCCAGCAGCCCCTGATACTGAAAGCCCACGCTCCAGAAGTGTGTGACGTCGTTCTTCTTGCCGTCTCTATATCCGTATCTGAAGAACGTGCCAAGTCCTTGAAGGTCTTCAGGGGCAGCGTGCTCTCTTAACAGCATCTGATCGCAACTCACGTAGAATCCCACGTCATCGCGATAATTCCGGACCGAGTCTGAATTGCCTTTGGGTTGCGGATCATTCCAGAAGCCCACGCGGTACGCGCCCAGCAAGGGGCCGTCGGCAGAAGGCAAGTAGACCGTCACGCCGGTCTCGAAGATATAAAAGAAATAGTCCTCTCTGTAAAAGGCCGTCCGCAGCCCCGTCTCTCTTACGTCACTCTGGGCATCGAACGCGCCGGCAGAGGCGTACCACCATTCGAGGGGGTTGTAGTAACCGGCGACGCCGACGGCGTAGGCATAGTCTGGGAAAGGAATCGTCGGATTATTCACAAAGGCGCTGTTCAGAAACTGGGTCGTCTCATCGTTGGCAAAGAGGCTCGTATCAAATGCCACCGGGCAGCCGCTGCACTCGAAGCCGCCGGTAATGTCGATTTTGCCGACCCGCAGAAGGAATGTGTCGTCGAACATAGCTTGTTCATACCAAAGCTCGGTGACGACGATCGAGTCTGCGGGCAAGGCATCCGTATTTACGCCGAATACGCTGCCCACCGAAGGCCCGTCAATGCCTGCCGACTTCGGCCACCAGCCTTCAACATGGACCAGGAGCCTCGCCCGGTCTAATCCGAGCAGTCTCTCCAGATCAGCGGCAAGCTCGACGTCATAGCTGCCTGCGATTCGACCGGCTCGCCGGTGTGTGCTGAGGCCGCCGTGAACGTTCTGTTGATAAATGTTCGTAAGGCTTATCTCAAGCTCGATTCCGGTCTCAGCGGGATCGAAAGCGGGTAGCGGCGATTCATTGGCCACGACCTGGTCGCCATCGATTGTGACGGAATCCTCCTGAGAGGCGAAGGCGTCCCTGGCCCAACCGGTGGCTGAAACGTGCAACGCGCAGACAATGGTCACGAGCGAGGTCGCAGCGAGTGTTCTTGTTCGTGGGCCGGCTACTGTTCTTTCTCCTTTCTCTGCCAGGCGATGCGCCGCACGCAATGTGCACGATATTACTCAAATCTGCTTTCATTAACCTGCTAATGCGTTCCCGATTTGGAATACGATGAACGTGACGGAATATGCCAAAGCAGTCAGGCCGAAGAACTGGAAAAGAGCCCAGCGCCAAGAATGGGTTTCCTGTTT
>CAYZAH010000185.1:0-7275 GCA_964475805.1 uncultured Pirellulales bacterium
AGCATCCTCACGGGCGAAGAACCTGTGCGTTCGAATATGCAGTCATTGATGTCCACATCGTGGGGCGCGTACTTCTGTGCACTGGCAGCATCCAGAAAGTATCTCCCATTGTAGGCCAGGCCCCTGTCCAAGGTGGAAAAGGTGATGCAGTTGGCCATATCGGTGAAGGTGCAATTCTGCACCAGAATACCTGTATTACTGCAGTCCGGGGAAAGATGCTCCGGCTTTTCGTAATAACTCTTGATGTCCATACCGCTGAACAGGCGGCGCATCACGCAATGGCGTACAATGGAATCCTTCCAGCCGCCCGTGGTATCTATGGCGTCACGCCCGCAGTCCTGAAACACGCAGTTTTCCACTAAAGGCCGTTTCACGCCGAAGGATCCGCCCCGGCCTGTCTTGATGCCGTCTCCCTGACACTTTTCGATCAGGCAATTCCGGAACACCGCGTCCGTCACATTACCGGTAAGGTAGGTTGACCAGTAGCCACCCAGTACATGACAGCCGATGATCCTCGGCCGGGCACATCCGGATAGCTTGATCTGGTGACTGACGGATCCTTCCAGCCGGCAATACTCTATTCGGATATCACTTTTCCCGGATGCGGTGATCCCGGTCATAGGGTAAAAATGGATCCCGCGTTTTGGATTCGTACCGGCATCAGGTCCCAACTTCGGAGTATTAAGATAGGTGATAGTCAGATTGCTCAGCGTGGTCCTGTTACCCAAGACCAAAAAGGTATGGTTCTTGTCACTGACCGCGTCAGTTACGTCGAATCCTCCACCTTTAACCGCGGACAGAGTAAAGTCGTTTGGCAACTGATGGGTTCCGCTGATCCGGTAGATATGGTCTAGTTTCAGCTCATCACCGGCTCTCATCGTGCCGCTGCTCAACAGTGCTGCGAACTGGCTGCTGACGTCCTGCCCCACAGTCCAGTCCAACTCCGATGAATGACGGACCGTAGCGCGTACCTGCGTAACCCATATGAACAACGTCAGAATAAGAATACGTTTGGTCATCCTGCACCTCATTATCTGGTTCTGATTCAATTATACTTTAGATGCACGAAATTCCAAGTGAGAACAGCCGCAGGTATCCCGCGCAGGCAGACATTTCCTTGATGGCGATTCGCATTTTTTCATAGAGCGAATCGCCATTAGAGCGGTGCGTTTGGAGGTGCGAGAATGGTGGAAGAAAACGGAGCTAAGTTGTTGCCGATTCTAAAAGTGGACGGCATAGAATACCTCGTTGATGTCGAACTTAGAGAATTTCGTGAGTTCAATGACCCGGCCAACGTCATCAACATGCACTCAAGAAGGGGACGTAAGATTGTGGGAGAAGCCCTTGGACATCAATGGCACTGCTTGGGTTTGGATAAGAGGATGATGCAGGACAGCAATGATGCGGTTGAATGCGACCGATGCGGTAACGCCGCGCACACGTAGGTGGTTCAAATGCCCGAAAATAAAATCTCAAAAGCGGAATTGATAATCGCACAACTCAAAGCCGAAGGCTGGAAAGAGCAGCTGTCCGGGACGAACTACATCAACGGAACCGTGGGAACCAACCTCCTAAAAGACGGCGAAGTTGTGACGGTCCAGCAGGAATTCAATCCGGACGAAGAGTTTCTTGAGCAGGAGTGGCCGGAGGAACAAAAATGACAAAAAGAAATCTCAATAATGAACAGATGCCGGGCAATGATGCATCTGGAGGATGCCGGGGTAATTTTCTCTTGGGCACCTTTTTCGGCGATGTTACATGCCGCCATGGCCATCCGACGAGATTGTTCAACATTGATAGAGGCCATTATGTTGCCTGCGACGAGTGCAAGACATACATCTTTGTAGGCGCAAATCTAATTAGCAGCTGGCGTGAGGAAAACAAGGATATCTGGCAGTCTAATTACAATAGCGTTGAAGACTATGAGTTCATTAAGTGAGGCTGTCTGTGGTGTTTTATCTGCTGATTTGCGTTTGTTGAACCCCTTTGATTCAACACTCATGCCATAGCCTATCTTCACTCCGCCTTTTCGGCAGTCTTGACGCAAAGGCGGAGGTGAACAAAATGAAAAAGAGATGGTGTTACTGGTGTCAGATGCGGCTCAGCAGCGCGGGATTCTTGGCAAGTTGTGCCGGACCGTGCCCTGATGAAGCGTTCGTCGAGGTCGATGATTGAGTTTCTTTTTCTTTCTTTTTGTGGTTACGCGGTGAGCAAAGGGAGTGTTGCTTTGGTCGGGAGCAATGTTAAGCTTTGTCGCAGCTTCGCTACGAGGTAGATTGGAAAATCCTCTGTGGCTTTTCCAATCAGGAATTTTCACCGCACAATCTTGCCATTTAAGTCTTTCGGCAAAATTACAATGGCCATATCAACAGGCCTTGCCGAAAGCCATAAAAGGCAATTTCGTGAATGGCAAAAATTCGCAATTCACCGCCAACGTCGGGAACCTGGCCGCGTGATGCTCAATCTGTGCTGCAATTGCTGCGAAGCGTGGATTGTATGTTCGCACTCTTGCGAACGTTTTCATTTTAGTCTTCTTGCCGGCCAGAACCCTCGACCCTCTTGCACTGCATTTTCCATAGGTGGTTCGCTGCCGAGCAGGCGAACCACCTATAGAGTGGATTTCAGTCTGGAGGAGGTCAACATGGACCAAGAAGAACATTTTGAGATATACGACGGCATCGTAGTACCGGCTTCTGCACTGCGACAGGAGCGAAACAGGGAGAAGTACGGCACAATTCCGGATTTGCCGGATGATGAGTTAGTAGACCCTGATGAGCTTGAACGAGTCGTTTATAAAGAAATGTGGTGGCCTATATTGTCGTTACCGCAGCAGCGATGGGAGTGTCCGATTCGACCGAACATGGATGAAGATGGACGAGTTGATTGGGGTGCATTTGGCTCAGTTGATTTCGAAAGCTACAGGCCTCAGGTCGATAAGCTAAGGTACAAAGTTGTGAAAATGCGGGAAAAGCTAAAGGACCTCGTGGTCATGCTAAAGATAATAAGTGCAAGGATTCCGGGCAGAGCCAAGATGAAGATTTTGAGGCTTGTTGGTTCAGGTGTGCTCGACATCGGCGAGATTGCCGACAACCAGATGTACTTCCTTGCTGAGATGTATCTACGAGCGTTGTGGATGCGAGAGCAGATTAAGTGGCTGCAGGAGAAGAGGAAGCAGCGGCACGAGGAAGACCTTGCTGCGTGGCTTGCTGAGTAGGCCGCGTGCCTATTCATTATTATGAGGCAGATTCGTGCTTTGGTGCAGGGCAGGTTCGACCTGGGGTCGGTGCCCTTTTCGTATTTAGCTGGGGTGTCGACATGGTGCAGATTCAGTTCGGGAATCAATCATTAGTACAGTTGCTGTTGGCAAATGCGTGAGGTCGCAGTCAGGTTTTCGTTCGGCAACGCGACGGGCAGCGGTACAGGTCCGTGGTCATTTGGTTTAAGGTCGGATACAAGTCCGAGTTGGTTTGGTGTCCAGTACGTTCAAGTTTCATGTTCAAGTTCGGAGGTGATGTGTGATGTAGGCGGGTTCGTTTAGGGGTTTGAAAAGGACGGGAAAAGTCTGGGAAAAGGATTGGTGTCGAGTGTATGCGTTGAAGTGCCTTTGGCACTATGGTGGACTTTCGCTTCGCTACAGTCCCCCGCCCGGGTCCGCTTCGCGTCCCCGGGGATAGAGATTCAAATAGAAATAACATAGTCGCAGGGTTCAGAATTGATGATAGCAGATACAGGCGAGAAGCTTTCAAAAGCATAGATTTTGGGATTTTTGGGAATCAAGGGGGTAGAGAGTCCGAGAAGTATCGATGGAATAAGGACTTAAGTTGTGGAAAAGTGGTGGGAATCATGGGAATATGTATAGTAAATGCCCGTGATTCCGAGCCCCAAAAACTGCCCAGGTTAACATCGGCGGCGGCAAGACAGATAGTAGTATGTGATGTCGTGCCCCGGCGGGACTCGTGGAACGGGCACCGTGGGTCATGTAATAGAGCTGAGAATGCGGCTGTGAGACTATTGGGATTATGTAGGCTGAGAGGGTGTTGATAACAGAGGATTTGGCGGTGGATAAGTGGTTGAGATATGTGAGATATACGTATTTATCCGAGCCCATATCCGAGGCTCAAAAGTAGCCCAGATTAAATTCGAGTGGATTGAGATGGACAAAAGATGCCGTTCACACTTCCGGTGTAGGGTAGGGTGAAAGGTCGTTTGTTTACAAGGATTTATGAGAGGAAATTCATTCAGACTAACCTAAAATATTAAGAAATCCGAATGGAAGGGTGAACGTGAATGACTATCTATCTTAACATAATCAGTCCTTTTCCAGGCACACCGCACAGGTCTCGGCCAGCCATTTTTCAAACTCCAAAGCGGCCAGAATCTCTTCTCTTTCTCTCGATGCTGCGCGGGCAAATTCACCGGCTAATTCCGCTGCATCCTGCTCGGCTTTGTACTGGATTAGCGCAATAATTTGGTCTTTCAATTCACTCATTCTGGATCACCTCAGGACATAGTGAATGCACTTTTATTGATAAAGATTGCGCTTTTGAGTGTCGCAACAGTTGCCACCTGCAAGTAGGTTCAGGAACCGATAGATTTATAAAGGGCTACGTATTACTACCTTTCAGGAGGAAATATCAAGAAGCAAAATGTACCCAAACCAGACAATCGGAAAACCGCATCTTGGACCGGAATATGTACCTTACTTCTACGCTTCAGGCCGATTTATCTCCTACGAGTTGCCACATGTTGGCGCCCGGGAGGCGCGTTTCGTACCGGCCGGCTCGTACGATTTTACCTCGGACCTGTTCCAAAGACGGGGCTATCCTGTACCACAAACCGTCGACCATGTGATCCGAAGAGGCTATCTTGCCATTCCAAAATCCGAACCCGAGACCGCCATTATCACCGACAAGAAGGACACGTCTCGGCTTGGTTTGGATGATGTGATTGGCCAAATTCGCAGACGTTATGAAGTCTATGACAGGAACATCTATGAAATAGAACAAGGTAAATGCTACCTGATAAGTTCCGCATATGCGATCGAGTCGGCCAGGGGCGGTGTTACTTTGAACAGCAAAGAAATGTACGGCTTGAACAAAAATATCAGTGAATTCTATCAGCAGCAGCGTAACGAACGGGTCAATTTATGGCGGGATGTATCCAGATTGAGACTGCAATTGCCGGAAAATGCCCAGCAGTATTTGTCAGCATACCGGAAGGTTTCGATCCTGGAAGATGAACAAGGTGATGCCCTATGATCACGCGGGTCCAGGAACTATGCCGGCAATTGAAGCCGGTTCTGGGCACGAAGATCGACCGGTTATGGTCGGCGTATTTGGCAGAATCCGACCCGGGCGGCAAGGCCGACATCGAGCAAACCCTGGAGCTTTTGGCGGCCAAGCATCTGGGCAAAAGCTATGAGCCCGACCGCTCTCCATTCCCTCCGCCACCGAAGACGTTCGCCAAGGCCGGTGATATCACACTCGGCAATGTGTCGTATGCGGGCCGGAAACTGTACCCGTTCTCGCTGAAAAGCGGGCGATTGAAAGAGCATATTCTGATCGCCGGAAGGAGCGGGTCGGGCAAGACCAATCTGACCTTTGTCCTGATGGAGGGAATCATGGCTCGCGGGATTAAGGTCGTGGCCCTCGACTGGAAGCGAGGATATCGAGACTTGATGAGCCGCCATAAGCAGCTTCGAGTTTACACTATCGGCCGGGATATCTGCCCCTTTCGATTCAATCCTCTGATCCCTCCGGCCGGTTGCGAACCACACCTCTGGATCAAGCTTATCGTCGATGTGATCGCATCGGCCTACCTGGGCGGCGAGGGTGTGATCAGTCTATTGGTGGCGGGGCTCGATCACCTCTATTCTCAATTCGGGGTCTTTGATCAGACCCAAAGAGGCTGGCCCTCAATTACCGATCTGCTCGCATGGCTTCGCACGGCAAAACTCAAGGGCCGGGCGGCGATGTGGCAGGCCTCGGCGGAGAGGATTCTTTTGGGGATGACCTACGGTGAGTTCGGCGCCGTCTTGAATACGCAGGACAACAGCCACGTCGCCGAGCTCTTGGACCACAATGTTGTACTTGAGATGGACGGCTTATCGAGTGCTTCGGACCGGGTCATGTTCTCCGAGGCGTTGACTTTGTACCTGTACAGGCACCGTTTGGCCCAGGGCCCGCAGGACCAATTGACCAACGTGATTGTACTAGAAGAGGCTCATAACCTGTTGCTCAAGAAATCCACCGAATCGAAGGAATCAATCCTGGAAACCTCGATTCGAATGGTCCGGCAGTACGGTCTGGGCTATGTGTTCGTGGATCAATCGGCATCGCTACTGAGCAAAGTAGCCTTTGCTAATTCATATGCGACCCTTGCTTTGAGCCAGAAGCTGCGCTCGGATGTGCAGACGATTGCTTCGGCCATGAACCTGACCGATGAGCAGAAGCAGGCGCTCAACACACTGCCCATTGGTACCGCCGTGGTTCGTTTAGCCGATGAGCATCCGGAACCATTCCTCGTTAAAATCCCCCTTTGCCCGATCCGGGAAGGATGCGTTTCGGATTCGGCGATTCACGCCAAATGGGGCGGTAATTACACCGATACCGGCTCTAATAGGACTATAGAGGCTATTTCAAAGGCAGTTTCACCTGTTCCGCCATCAGACAATAAAGAAGGAAATAACCGGAATAACCTCGATAACAATACTGAAAATAATACCCGCCCACCATCCCCCAAGGAGTCAGAAGAAAGAAAAGAATCTTCCGAGCCAAAGCCACCCTATAAGGATTTATCTCGGGAGGAGATTAGATTCATGGCTGATATCGTTGCCCGGCCGTTATCGACCACGGTCTCACGGTATCAACGATTGAATCTGTCCCGCCGCCGTGGCAATGCCATACGCGAAGCCCTTGCCTCTGCCGGTATCATCGAACGTGTGGTCATCGCCACCCGCTCCGGGCAAGTTGTCCTGTATCAACTGGCGGACTTCGGCCGAACCATCTGCTCTTCGCACCATATCGATCCCGGTCCCCGGCCTCGCCAGAGCCTGGAACACAAGTTCTGGGTGAGCAGAACGGCCAGGCATTTTGAACGAGAGGGCTATGAGATCAAGTGCGAGCACCCGGTCAAAGGAAACGGGGCGATTGACATTCTGGCTACGAGACCAGGGGAACACGTTGCCGTCGAAATTGAGACCGGCAAATCCAATATCAAGGAGAATCTGAACAAGATCAAGGGCGCTGGATTCGACCGGATCGTCCTGGTTGCCAC